>RQOP01000018.1 GCA_008373095.1 SAR202 cluster bacterium
ATGAACTGTTCCTTTAATTTGGTCATAAGTACCAACCTCCCCATACTCCTTTCCATTTTCGAGTAGCTCTTTACTTTCTATTTCGAAACGACTAACAGTCATATTTAACCTCCCAAAACTTGAAAGTGATTCTAACATTACAAATTTCTCGATAGCACGTTGACTACAATGCGGATCAAATCCTAAACTCTTTACATAAAGAAATAAGAGAATATTGCAACCGGAGATAATGTTGATGAGAATTTCAGTTGCTGCTGACCACAATGGATACGAATTAAAAAATGAAATAGCCGAAATTTTGAAACAAAACGGTCATGAAGTGATTGATATAGGACCTCATTCCATGGACCCTTTGGATGACTATCCCGATTACGCAAAACCCTTAGCAAATAGCGTGTCTACAGGAGATACAGAGCGAGGAATTATGGTTTGCGGTAGTGGAGTTGGAGCCTCGGTGGCTGCTAACAAAGTAAAAGGTGTCCGAGCGGCAGTATGTCACGATGTATATTCTGCTCACCAAGGGGTTGAACACGATGATATGAACGTACTTTGTTTAGGTTCTCGAATTGTCGGTAGTGAAGTTGTCCGAGAGTTGGTTTCCGCATTTATATCTGCCGAATATACAAACGAAGAAAGACACGCCAGAAGATTGAGCAAAGTAATAGAAATGGAAAACGACTTTAGCTAAAAGTCTTTTTAGCTATATTCAGCTCCCAATAGACAGGCCACTGGTTTTCTGGTCCTTTCAGCTTCTTCAAAAGCGTCGCTTATCCGGCCCACATCATCATTGGACTCAATCAAATAGTAGTTTATGCCGTAAGCATGCAATATCGGCTCAGTAAATCGGGCAGCAGAGTCTTTGGTGATGCCGTGTCTCGTCCAACCTCTATAACCAATCATCATCACAAGAGGAAACTCCAAATCTATCCCTAAACCACGAATTGAATCGCCTGCCTCAAACATCCCCGTGTTTTGAATTAAAACCACGGGCTTCTGGCCACCTACCCATACGCCCGCCGCTATTGCCATCGATTCCCCCTCTCGACATACTGGAACTATTTTTAACCCCTCTTCTCTAGTCATTAATTCATACATAAAATTAGTTTCGCTATCTGGCAACCAGATGACATGAGTGACGCCGTTTTGCTTAAATTGTTCAATTATTGGTGGAGGAGTTAAAACCTGTTCCATCGGGTACTCGTTTCCTTTAAAAATCTTAATTTGTAGCGAATTGAATTATATTGACCTCATTAATTGCCGGTCAATGAGCCTTCGCGCCACATCTCCGCGTTGTCGTTTGGCCTGTATCCTATTTCCGCCTCAGAGTTACTTATATCCCAGAATCTCCATTTATTATTTGATACTCCGTAATAAATACCAAATTTCAATTCACTGGGAGCGTCAATGCATTTACTGAACAAATTGACCAAATCAGAATGGGTAAGAAGGGTGGCAAATTGCCTTTGGTTAGTTGGTCTTCCCTCACTATTAAGGGTTCCTATACGAACTGACAGTGAACTCAAACCATACCTATCTGAGTAAAATCTGCCTGCTGCCTCACCAAATGCCTTGGCAATTCCGTAAGGACCATCAGGTCTAACTGGCATATCCGTACTTACCAACGGGATAGCGTCAGGTTCAATGCCACTATAATCACCTTTTACAATTCTCCTGTATGGGATATCGGTTTCGTACATACCTGTCGCATGATTCGAACTCGCAAATATAACCCTTTGCACTCCACAAATTTTTGCTGCTTCCAACGCATTGGAAGTACATTTCAAATTAACATCATGAATAATATCCCACTCGCTATACTGACTAGGATTGCTAGCGAGATCTATGACTGTATCAACACCTGAGAAGGCAGGTAGCATTTCCTCAAGATTAGAGCAATCTGCCTGTAGGGTCGGTACCTCCGAAGATTCTTTTAAATCCACACCTGACACCTCATAGGTCTCCTTCAAAGACCCTGCCAATACGGTACCGACTAATCCTGACACACCTGTAATTAAGATTTTCTTTTTGAACATTTCTCACGGCCTCCTGAAAGTGATTGTAAAAAAGAAAATTTGAAATCACCAATATAAGCTCTCAATGTAGCTAATTTCATGCACAGAATTGAGGACAATCCCCTGTTTTGATAGAGACAAATTTTCAAACTACCGTTTTAGGGCTGTTCGTACAACTCAATGATATATATAATTCCGAAACTTTCTACATTTAGTTTGTCCCCGTATGTACTAGGACATAGTCTAAAAGATAGGAAATTACCGAAATCTACGAGGTGCAACGTTTTGGAAGCCTACTGCCTTAAGTGTAAAGGACCCCATGAAATCAAAGACCCGAAAGAAATAACCCTTAAAAATGGAAGAGCAGCCACCCAAGGAAAATGTGGGGCGTGTGGATCGAAAGTCTTCAGGATAGGAAAAGCTACTTAGAGTTTTATAGGAACAATGCGAAAAGAGGTGAAATGATGGCGACGACGACTACTTTATCGGGAGAGGTCATTGAGGAGCTAAAACAACAGGCTACCGAGCATTTTTGGCCTCATGCCCGTCAAACTAATGACATGTTCGGCGATAATGGTCTCAAACTAGTAAGTGACTCCAAAGGTGTTTGGGTCTACGACGTTGAAGGGAAAGAATGGTTTGACACCTTATCCGGTATGTGGCTTGTCAACATAGGTCACGGCAGAAAGGAAATTGCTGACGCAGTTTACGAACAAATGCAAGGTATTTCTTACTCCCCTGGAGGAACTGTTACCCCTGTTACTGCAGAACTTGCAGGAAGGGTTGCTGCCTTAGCGCCAGACAAACAAGCGAGAATTTATTTTGTTAGTGGCGGGTCCGAAGCGGTAGAAACCGCATTAAAAATGGCTAAAAATTACCAGAAAAATATCGGAGAGCCCACTAGATATAAAGTTATAAGTAGAAAAGGCTCCTACCATGGAGCGACACATGCGTGCATGAGTCTCGGCGGTGGAGGAATTGCGGCTCCTATAAATTATGGTCCGCTAATGCCTGGCAACATCCATATTGAACAGCCTGATGCCTATCGTGGCCGATGTTGTAGCGCGGATGGGGGATGCACTTTGGAATGCGCAAGGGATCTGGAACGGGCGATACTCCATGAAGGACCTTCAACTGTAGCTGCTTTTATAGGTGAACCAATTTCAGCAGCTTCCGGCATCCACATACCTCACCCAGACTATTGGCCGACGGTACGAGAAATTTGCGACAAATACGGAGTCGTAATGATATGTGATGAGGTGATAAATGCGTTTGGCAGAACCGGAAAGATGTTCGCCACAGAGCATTGGAACGTCAAACCAGATATCACTACTGTCGCTAAAGCACTTACCAGCGGTTATCTTCCAATTGGTGCCGCCATTGCCAGCAAAAAAATTGCTTCAGCTTTTGAGGGAGATGACAACGATACATTTAGACATCTCATTACCTTCGGAGGCAACCCTGCCTCATGTGCAGCAGCGATAGCGAACCTGGACATTATGGAAAATGAAAACATTGTAGATAACGCAGCGGTGATGGGAGATTACATGTATGACCGTCTACAGACGTTATACGATCACAAAATAGTCGGAGATGTACGCGGCGGCAAAGGACTTTTAAGTGCAGTTGAGCTAGTAAAAGATCGAGATACAAAAGAAAAATTCCCAACTGAGTTGAAATTAGCAGACAAAGCTACTGCAGCGTTGCAAAGGCATATGATATTGGGTCGAGCAGGAGATTCTATCCCAATCGCACCGCCATTATGCATAACAAAAAATGAAGTAGATCATTTTGTCAGTCAGCTCGACTCAGCGTTGACGGAAATAGAAACTACTTTATAAATTTTGAAGATGCCATATGATGTTTGCATTGTAGGCGGAGGGGTCGTTGGACTGTCATCCGCCTATTTCCTAGCCAAATTGGGTTTATCTGTCAATGTCATAGAAAAAGATTCGATTGGCAGCCATGCCTCAGGATTTGCCTACGGTAGCCTAAGCCCATTGGGCGAAGCAGGTCACGCTGAAGATATATTGCCTGAGCTCGAAATTGCCCGCATGGGTATGGATATACACGCTCTATTTGCAGAAGAACTGGTAGAAAACACAGGAATCCAAACAGACCACCGGTTTCGTCCTGCCTTGGATTTAATTTTCACCGAAGGTGAGGTTGTAAATGCGAAGGAACAAGTAGAATGGCGAACAGATGAAAAAGGATACAAGGTGGAGTGGCTCACTAGGGAAGAGGCCTTAAAAACTATCCCTCACATCTCAAAAGAAATCTTAGGAGCCGTATACACAGAAGGCGTAGCAGACGTAGAACCATACAAATTGATGCTGGCATTAACTCAGGGATGTGAATTGCTCGGAGTCGATATCAATCATGGAAACGTCGTAAATGTGGGACGTGAAGGATCTGACATCCAAATAAAAACAGAAAGTGGGGTGACCACTTGCAAAAATGTCGTCTTGGCAATGGGCCCTTGGATGGGTGGCACGTCAGATTGGCTGGGTTTTAATGTGCCAATAAAACCCCTGAAAGGCCAAATAATACGACTTAATGCGCCTAATGTTGAAATTAACTGCTCAGTTGGATGGAAAGGCAATTACGCATGCACAAAACCAGACGGACTTCTCTGGGCAGGAACTACAGAAGAAGATGTGGGGTTCAATGATATACCGACACCGTCAGGAAGGGATCAAGTAATAGAAGCATTAGACAAAATGATACCTAACTTAGATGAGGCTACGCTTGTGCAACACACAGCGTGTCTAAGGCCACTGCCTCTCGACGGAAAGATCATTTTAGGACCAATTTCCACAGATCAAAATATATTTTTAGCTACTGGCACAGGGAGGAAAGGTATCCTACTTGGTCCGGCTATGGGGAATATTATTTCACAACTCATAACGGGACAGAAGCTTGAGGTCGATATAACCTCCTTTAGCCCTAACAGATTCAACTAACCAGCACGTTATTTACTGAAGTGGTGAGAAATCGAACGGTAAAAGTATTTTATTTTCTTGCTTTAAAGGAGCAACCCCTGCCTTAGGAGGCCATACACCTTGAGCTCTGGTTTCCGTCCTGACCTTATTGCGACTCTCAAAGGAATCATATGCCCAAAGATGTATGAATTTATTAAGCCCACCGACGTCTGAATACCAGCAGCCTACCAATGGGGAGTATTCTTCCCTTTTTTCGATCGCGTCTCCCCACGCATCCAGTACTTTAGGAATATCGCCTGGCTTATAGGTATAAATCCTCATTTCGTATACGGGCCCAATATCCATCGGTGCCAAAGGCCTCATGAAAGGAGCTGGAAGCATGATTTCGCTATCCATATTTAAAATAATGTCATTATTGTCCGGTGGCCAATCTCCTTCTGTAACAGCTTTTGATCTAATATCAGATCTGTGATTAGCATCCTCATATGGCCATATATGCACTACTTGGTTGAGAGGCCCCATTTCCGTATACCAAAACCCTCCTAAGGGGGAAAGTTTTAGTCTCCCATCCAATTTGGCCTTGGTGTTTTCACCAAACTGTTCCACACTTCTAGGTTCAAGGTCATAGGTCCGAAATTCGTATATCATCCAAAAACTCCTACCCAAAACAAGTCAAAATAATATTTCAGCACAAGCCTAACATAATAGGATGGAATAGAATATTTAGAATCGGGTCTTGGAATTTTGTGGGACGTGAAAACTCTGAAAAATTGAAGAAGGAATAAAGTTGAAGGTACTTATAACAGGGGGAGCTGGATATATTGGGAGCATGGTTTGTCATTCCCTAAATGATCACGGACATGAACCAGTGATATTGGATTCAATGACGGTAGGTTCTGAACAAAATGTGCCTCAATTCCCCTTATACATTGGCGATATCGCTGACAAAAATCTAATAGGGAAAGTTATTCAAGAACATCCAGAGATTGAATGCGTGGTGCACTGTGCCGGAAAAATACTAGTACCGGAATCAGTGATCCATCCCGACCAGTACTATTACGAAAATGTCAGTAAATCACTTGAATTATTCAATAATTTAAGAGCAATTGGAGTCAATAAAATACTTCTCAGCTCAAGTGCATCTGTATATGAGGCTAAAAATGGAGAAAGTGTCGATGAAAATTCTCCTATTAGTCCACTAAGCCCTTACGCTAAAAACAAACTCATGATCGAAATGATTTTGGAAGATTTTTGCAATGCTTTTGAAATGAAGGGTATTGCCTTAAGGTACTTTAATCCAATTGGGGCCGACCCTAAGATGAGATGTGGTCCTAGCTTGAACAACAAATCACACTTATTATCAAATTTAATCCGAGCAGCTGAAGATGCCACATTCAGCATGAACATCACAGGTTTTGAATGGCCTACTAAGGACGGTACAGGTGTAAGGGACTACATCCACGTTTGGGATTTAGCTGAGGCTCACGTGGCAGCTCTGGAAGCATCTGATTCCATATGCAAATCTGAATCAAAGTTCCAGAAAATAAATGTTGGGGGAGGTACTCCTACCACCGTTATGGAATTCATCGAGATATTCGAAGAGGTATATGGAAGTCAAATAACTACTATTAAAAGCCCCCCACGAGACGGGGACACTGCTGGTGCATTCGCGAATATAGAAAAAGCAGAACGACTAATGAATTGGGCACCTCGCATGTCGGTCGAACAGGGAATAGCGGACGCTATCAAATGGAATAAGAAAAAGAATACTTAGGCAAAGTTGCGGTATTCATTTCATTCAGTACAATTCTGTTAACTAGTTCCTAAGGAGGGATTAATTTGTCTACACTAGCGGACCTAATAGCAAACCACCCATCGGACAAAAATGCAATTTTAATACCAGGTGGACCGACAACGACTTACGGAGAATTCGGAGAACAAATAGAGCAAACAGCCGAAATACTTGCTGCCGCAGGGGTAGAAAAGGGTCGCACCGTTTCGATAGTACTAGGAAATGGTCTCGATTTTATGATTACATTCCTGGCAGTCACAAGAAGTGGGGCAATAGCGGCTCCTCTTAATCCGGCCTATACAAATGAAGAATTCAAATTCTATATGGAAGATACTGAATCTCAGCTCGTCATCATTTCTCCGGAAGCTGATATCGCTAGAAACGCGGCCACCGAATTAAATATACCCATTGCCATCGCGAATTTGGACAACAATGGCGAATTATCAATATCTAAATCTGGATCCGTACTAACTGAACGATCCTCGGTAATAGCCCCATCGGAAGATGATATTGCCCTTTTCTTACATACCTCAGGAACCACAAGTAGACCAAAAGGCGTTCCTTTAACTCACGGCAATCTCATGGCTTCTTTAGAAAATATAGTAAACACATACACCCTCACTCAAGATGACTTGGCTATGGTAGTTATGCCTTTGTTCCATGTACATGGACTGATAGGGGTTTCATTGTCCGCCATGAAAAGCGGCGGGAGCATGGTCATACCACCTAGGTTCAGTGCAAGCAATTTTTGGCAAATACAAGCAGATACGAATGCGACCTGGTACTCAGCCGTCCCAACAATTCATCAGATTCTTTTAATGAGAGCAGATGAAGATAATGCTCCAAATCAATCATTTCGCTTCATACGATCTTGTTCGGCAGCATTGGCACCCACGGTTTTCAGTGACCTTGAAAATAGGTTTGGAGCACCCGTGCTTGAAGCATATGGAATGACCGAAGCCTCCCACCAAATGTCCTCAAACCTCTTACCTCCTGGGCCTAGAAATCCTGGCACCGTTGGAATGGGAACCGGCGTTGAAATCGGTATCATGGATGAAAAAGGAGCACTTTTAGCTACAGACCAGACAGGAGAAGTAGTTATTAAGGGTCCAAATGTAACTCATGGCTACCATAACAACCCTTCCGCCAATGCAGAGGCATTCACTAACGGTTGGTTCCGTACCGGGGATCAAGGAATATTATCTGGTGATTCAATCCTAACTTTGACCGGAAGACTGAAGGAACTAATCAACAGAGGTGGTGAAAAAATCTCCCCTCTAGAAGTGGACGCAGCCATCCTGCAACACCCAAATGTCTCTGAGGCTGTTTGTTTCGGAGTACCAGACGAAAAATACGGAGAAGCTGTTCAGGCCGCTGTCGTAATATCTTCAAACACATCCGAGGGAGACATCCGATCTTTTTGCAGTCAGCACCTAGCCGATTTCAAAATTCCGGACCGTGTTTACATTGTGGAAGAACTTCCACGGACAGCCACGGGTAAAATCCAACGACGTCATGTCGCGGCCAAATTTGCGGAATAAACAAGCCGTTTAAGGAAATTCTATGAACAATAATCTGTCCCAAGTAAAAGCCATGACATTTGATGTGTTTGGTACCGTGGTTGATTGGCGAAGCAGTATCGCAAGAGAAATAAAAGAAATGGGTCAGAGAAAAGGATTCGTTTTAGATTGGGACTCATTTGCAGACGAGTGGCGATCCGGGTACAAACCTGCAATGGATAAAGTCCGAAACGGTGAACTTCCATGGACAAAAATCGATACTCTTCACAGGATGATCCTAGACGAAATGTTAACAAGGCATCAGATTTCCAATATGTCAGAAGACGAGAAAGACTATCTCAACAGGGCTTGGCATAGACTTGATCCATGGCCCGACTCTGTTAAAGGTCTTACTCTCCTAAAAAAAGATCACATAATAAGTTCCCTATCCAATGGCAATGTGGCCTTATTAGTCAATATGGCCAAGTATGGCGGGTTGCCCTGGGATACTGTCCTTTCCGCTGAAATTGCCCGGCACTATAAACCAGACGCCGAGGCCTATTTGAGCACAGGCGAATATCTGGGCCTTCCAATACATCAAGTTATGATGGTCGCCGCGCACAAAAACGATTTGGAATCAGCAAAAAGTAACGGAATGATGACCGGATACGTCCCGAGGCCAAAAGAACATGGGATAAACACTGTCACTGACTACGGCGATGAGGATTATATAGATATCATCGCTGACGATTTCATAGATTTGTCTAGAAAGATGTCGTCCATTAAAAAATCTAGTCAATAACTACTAAGTAAAGTGACAACCTCTTCTGGAAATATTCTGGTCCTGCAATCTGGAGGATGTACACCTGTAATAAATAGTAGCCTTGCTGGTCTTATTAAAAAGGGGCAAACGGTTTATCCGAAAAGTCGTATTTACGGCAGTTTACATGGAATAGAAGGTGCCATTGCTGGCAAAATACCAGATATTACAGATACTTCTGATACTCATTTAGAATCTTTGGCGAGGATCCCCGGTGCTGCTTTGGGCAGCAGCAGGTACAGATTAATGCCCAATGATTTAGATCCTTTGCTAAAAACTCTGCAATCTCACGACATAAGAATCCTACACATAATAGGTGGTAATGACTCGGCTGAAACTGGGTTGACCGTTTCGAAGGCATCTAGAGAAATCAATTATGATTTAAAAGTAATTAACCTTCCCAAAACGATCGACAACGACATAGTTCTTACCGATCATTCTCCAGGTTATGGAAGTGCTGCTAGGTTTATAAGTCAAGCGACCTTTGGAGCTGGTAAAGATGCTGAAGCAATGGGGATAAACTCTCCAATTTGCATTATAGAGGTCATGGGCAGGGATTCAGGCTGGTTAGCGGCAGCCAGTTCTTTCTATAAGGAAAATAGTCACGATGCCCCTCATTTCATAGGGATACCGGAGATTCCATTCTCAGAAGAAGATTTTCTGATTTCAATTGAAACCTCTTATAGGAATAACGGTTATGCTGTAGCTGTGATCTCAGAAAAGATCAGGTCCAAGGAAGGTGTCCTAGGAAACAAACAACCCCCAACATTTACTGATAATTTTGGTCATAGTTATTATGAAAGCCCTAGCCAATACTTGTCATCACTTGTTGAACGAAAATTAGGCGTTAGATGTAGATGGGAAAAACCTGGCACAATCCAGCGTTCTCTAATGGATTCAATTTCCTCTACAGATCGCGAAGAAGCGTATGCCATAGGCTTAAAAGCTATTGAAATGTCTCAATTTGACATGAGCGAAATTATCTTAACGATTGTTAGATCGGAGCAACCGACGTACGAATATTCAATAGAATCTGCGGAGCTAAAAGACGTGGCTGGCAAAACCAAATATTTGCCAGAAGAATACAGGCCCGATAAGCAAGGTAATACCAGCGATTTATTTAAATCTTATCTTCAGCCTTTGCTAGGATATCCGATGTACAATACTGAACCTATTCTTAACCTGCATTGAAATTGACTCAATTACCGCTCTAATGTACGATTTTTCCACAAACTAAATAGCCAAAGCTTATCTAGAGTGGCTGAGGGACTGGCCCTTAGACGCCCGGCAACCGACTTGAATAGATGTGCAAATATTTATGAAAATACGGTGCCAATTCCAGCGGGATTTAAAAGTACCCGAAAGATGAGAGAACAACCAATAACTTATTTCAGTAACTTCTCTCTTTGGGAAGTTTTTTTTTGGTGAAAAATATCGGAACTCAAATTAATAATCTGATAGAAACCGGCTTCATAGGGGGGTCCGGTGTTTATGAATTGGAAGGCCTTAAAGGGGTTGAGACTATCGAAATCGAAACACCTTTTGGTAAACCTAGTTCGGCAGTTACTATAGGATCGTTGGGAAATATTAAAATGGCTTTTATCCCAAGGCATGGCCCCGAACATTCTTTATTACCAACAGAAGTACCCTATAGAGCTAATATCTACGCACTAAAAACCTTGGGAGTAGAAAGGGTGGTATCGGTGTCGGCAGTTGGAAGCCTTAATGAAAAAATCAAACCACTAGAAGTAGTCGTACCAGATCAATTAATAGATAGAACAAAAGCTCGAGAAAATTCTTTCTTTGGCGATGGACTTGTTGCTCACATAAGTTTTGCAAATCCATTTTGCCAAAATCTTTCTAAAATGATTGCCTCTTTTTTTAAAGATCTAGAAATAGAAGGGCATGACTCTGGTACTTATGTTGCAATTGAAGGGCCTCAATTCTCTACAAAAGCGGAATCTAATTTATACCGAATGTGGGGTTGCGACATCATTGGAATGACAGCCATTCCAGAGGCGAAATTAGCCCGAGAAGCTGAGATGTGCTATGCGACCATAGCTCTTGTCACAGATTATGACTGTTGGAAAGATGACCAAGAAAATGTAACCGCCAATATGGTTATCAATAACTTAAAACAAAATGTAAAGACATCAAAAAAACTTATCAATAAAATAGCTGAGAATATTGATTCAATAACTAAAGAATGTGAATGCCATGAATCTTTGCGTGAATCATTAGTTACACAAAGAATTCTTAATAATCAAGAAACCGCAAAAAAGTTAAACTTATTGTTAAAAAAATATATACCAGGCTGAAATTGGAGGAATGCGAAATGCCTAACCAAATTGAAGGTGAACCTTACGTAAGGATTTCGGTGGATGAAGCCGCTGAACTACACGGAAACGAAGATGTAGTTTTTGTAGATGTCCGAAGGACTGACGAATATATTGAAGGGCATGTAGAAGGTGCCCTGTTTATAACCGTCGATGACGTTCTAGCACGAATAGATGAACTACCTAGAGATAAAGACCTTATGTTCATATGTGCTGCGGGCGTAAGAAGTGGACTAGCCTGTGAAATGGCAGCGGCCATGGGATATGACTCATCTAAGCTGTTTAACATAGAAGAAGGAACTCCAACTTGGATTGAACGTGGTCATCCTACCAGCCAAGGTACCGATTTATAGCATATGTCTTTATTAGTTGTAGGCTCAGTGGCCTTTGATTCTGTCAAGACCGCAGCAGGGTCAAGAACAGACTCTCTAGGAGGATCTGCTCTATATTTCAGTGCTTCAGCCAGCTATTTTACAAAGGTTAGTTTAGTTGCTGTGGTAGGTGAAGATTTTTCAGAAGCTAATAGGGAAACTTTGAGTGCTAGGTCCATCGATATAAGTGGACTTGAAACCGCAAAGGGCAAGACTTTCCGTTGGGAGGGAGTTTATGACACGCAGAACTTAAACTCTCGCGAAACTATAGACACTCAACTAAACGTTTTTGCTGATTTTTCTCCATCACTGGGAGAAGACAACACTTCCCATCCTTTGTTATTTCTAGCCAATATAGATCCAGTGTTACAACTCCAAGTTCTAAAACAGATGAATCCAAAGCCAAAGATTGTAGCTCTAGACACGATGGACTATTGGATCAACGACCATAGGAATAATTTGAAGAATACAATTGAGAATGTAGACGTTCTTTTCATGGATGAAAAAGAAATAAAATCATTCACTTCCAAATCAACAATATTCGCCGCTGCTCAAGCAGTACGAGATATGGGACCAAGAATTGTCCTTGTAAAAAGAGGGGAATACGGAGTGGTGATGTTCAATGAAGGCGACATATTTTCCGTCCCTGCATTTCCTGTAGAAAACGTTATAGACCCTACAGGGGCCGGTGATTCGTTTGCCGGCGGATTTATGGGCTATTTGTCCAGAACAAAGGATTTTTCCCATGAATCATTACGCAGAGCCACTGTTATTGCCTCTGTCATGGGATCTTTTGCAGTTGAAGGATTTAGTACAGAGCGAGTGGGAAACCTCGCTGAGCTAGAAATTGAAGATCGATTTCGAGGGATTGCGGGAATGACTTATTTTGAGCCTCTAGGAAACAACGAAGAATTATTTATTTGAAAAAGACGACAACAGGAGAAAAAATTGGGAACTAAAAACTTTCCAGGAGACGTGAAAGACATTTCTCTGGCATCTGAAGGAGTCAGACGAATCAATTGGGCTGAACGTGAAATGCCGGTTCTAAGGCAAATTAAAGAGCGTTTCACCAAAGAAAAACCATTAACAGGACTCAGGGTAGCAGGCTGCCTTCATGTAACTACCGAAACCGCTAATTTAGCTATCACATTACGTGACGGCGGCGCTGACGTCTTCTTGTGTGCAAGCAACCCACTTAGCACACAAGATGATGTTGCAGCAGCACTGGTGTCTGAATATGGAATCCCTACTTTTGCAATAAAAGGCGAAGATACAGAGACTTACTACAATCACATTATCTCAGTACTTGGTACCAAACCACACATAACTATGGATGACGGCGCTGATTTAGTTGCAACATTACACGGTGAACGAACGGATTTGATGGAAAACATCATAGGTGGAACCGAAGAAACGACTACCGGAGTCATAAGATTAAAAAGTTTAGCTGATGAGGGAAACCTTAAGTACCCGGTTATCGCAGTCAACGATGCCGATACTAAACATTTTTTCGATAATAGATATGGCACAGGTCAAAGCACTCTGGATGGTATAACTAGAGCCACAAACGTTCTGTGGGCAGGTAAAACAGTGGTAATCATAGGTTATGGGTGGTGCGGACGGGGTGTAGCAATGAGAGCCAGAGGAATGGGGGCTAACACTATCGTTTGTGAGGTAGATTCGATCAGAGCTCTGGAAGCGGCAATGGATGGTCACCAGGTTATGAAAATGGAGGATGCCTGTAAAGTGGGAGACATATTCATAACAGTGACCGGGGGTATGAAAGCGATAGATGGAAAACATGTTGCTGATATGAAAGATGGAGCTTTATTAGCAAATAGCGGTCATTTCAATGTTGAGATAGATATTGAAGGAATCGATGAAATTGCGGATAGCAAAAGTGAAGTAAAGCCCTTCGTAGAGCAATACATTTTGACAAACGGTCGCCGCATAAATTTGCTAGGAGAAGGACGGTTGATAAATTTGGCCGCTGCCGAAGGACATCCTTCTGCCGTGATGGACATGAGTTTCGCAGACCAGTCACTATCAGCCGAATTTGTGGCTAAGGAATATAAAAATCTGGAGAATCAGGTTTATGTTGTCCCGAGAGAAATAGACAACGAGGTAGGTAGATTGAAATTGGTATCTATGGGAATAGAGATAGACGAACTAACTGCCGAACAAGAAAAATACCTAAATAGCTGGGATGTAGGTACCTAATCAAAAATAAATTCGTCGCTTTATAACTTGGAGACTTGATAATGACTTTAAATTTTATGGAATCTGAATCCTATTTATTCACTTCAGAATCAGTAACTGAAGGTCACCCTGACAAGATATGCGATCAGATTTCTGATGGTGTGCTCGATGCAATGCTTAAATTAGATCCAAGAGCAAGGGTCGCATGCGAAGTATCTTGTACCACTGGGTTAGTGATTGTAATGGGGGAAATAAGCATATCGGAGGGCTATGTGGATATTCCCGGTTTAGTTAGAAACACTTTAAAAAATATCGGCTATACTGACCCATCATATGGGTTTGATTATCAATCCTGCGGCGTTATGGTCGCTATTGATGAGCAATCATCCGATATATCTGCAGGTGTCAGTAATGCTTTGGAAACCAGATCTTCTGCTATGTCAGAGGATGAGGTGGAATCTCTAGGGGCTGGAGACCAAGGAATGATGGTCGGATACGCATGCGATGAAACTCCAGAGCTAATGCCCCTGCCGATGGCACTTTCCCATCAACTAACTAAAAAATTATCTGAGGTTAGAAAAAGTGGGGAACTTAAATATCTAAGACCCGACGGTAAATCTCAAGTAACGGTGGAATATTCGAAAGGGATACCAAAACGCGTTCACACTGTCCTGCTTAGTAATCAGCATGATCCGGACGTCGAAAATGCAATTATTGAAAAAGATCTTATTGAAAAGGTCGCGAAAGATATTATTCCTCACGATCTACTTATAGATACCAGGTTCATTGTGAATCCATCTGGAAGATTCGTCATAGGTGGACCAGTAGGAGATACAGGATTGACAGGCAGGAAAATATTAGTTGATACCTACGGTGGAATGGCAAGGCATGGTGGTGGCGCATTTTCAGGAAAAGATCCAACAAAGGTTGATAGATCTGCAGCTTATGCCGCCAGATGGGTCGCTAAAAATCTGGTAGCGGCAGGAGTTGCGTCTCGAGCTGAAGTACAAGTATCTTACGCAATCGGAGTATCTGCTCCTATATCGGTGTCCGTGGAGACTTTCGGAACAAATAAGATTTCAAACCAGGAAATCGATCAAATAGTGGAAACCCATTTTGACCTAAGGCCGGGCGCAATAATAAGAGATTTGGATCTAAGAAGGCCGATATATTATCAGACGGCTTCCTATGGACATTTTGGGAGAACAGATGTGGAATTGCCTTGGGAGCAAACCAATAAGGTTGAAGATATAAAAAAATCCCTAAATACTTAATTACTGGAGAGCACTTTTTGACTATACAATTTGGCACAGATGGCTGGAGAGCCCTGATGTCAGAGGAGTTCACAGTAGAAAATGTCAAGATATGTGCTCAGGCTGTTTGTGATTTCATGTCGGATCGTGACATGGGACAAAATGGGTTAATTATTGGATATGACACGAGATTTAATTCTGAAGTTTTCGCCAAAACTGTGGCGGAAGTAGCATCTGGCAATCATATACCAGTTATCTTGTGCGATAGACCTTGTCCTACCCCAGTTTTAAGTTACAACTTGGTATCCAGAGAATGTGGGGCAGGTGTAGTTATAACAGCCAGTCACAACTCCAAGGAGTGGAATGGTTTTAAATTTAAACCACCATACGGAGGCAGTGCCTCCCCAGAAATAATTTCAGAGATTGAAGCCTACATAGCTAATATTGGACCCGCTGAAAAAATCCCGACAATGCCAATTGATCATGCGGAAGAGATAGGACTACTGGAAAAAATCGATCCTGAACCTACATATCTAAACCACATAGCTCAAATGGTTAACCTAAATCGAATAAGGAATGCAGGTCTAAACATAGCCGTGGATTCAATGCATGGAGCAGGATCAAAATACTTCGCAAAACTAATGGAAGGTGGGACTAGTAACGTAGTGGAGTTAAGAAGTGAGCATGACCCCAATTTCCCAGATATGATTCAACCAGAGCCCATCAAGAAAAACCTCGGACCGCTAATAGATTTTATGGAGGGTTCAAACTTCGACGTAGGGTTGGCTACTGATGGAGATGCAGACCGACTAGGATTGATAGACGAGGATGGCAATTATATATCTACTCTGCATGCTTTTTCCTTGATTTGCAAACATCTGCTGGAAAACCTGGAAATGAAAGGGCCAATCATAAAATCCGTAACCATGACTAATATAATCAATAAATTAGGTGAACTTCACGAAGTTGAGGTAATAGACACCCCGGTAGGATTTAAATATTTAGGTCCAGTAATGATGGAAGAAAATGCGATTGCTGCTGGCGAAGAAAGTGGAGGCTACGGATTTACTGGCCATATACCAGAAAGAGATGGACTTCTCTCAGGGTTAATGATTTTAGACCTAATGTCTATTACGCAATTAAACCCTTCTGACCTTCTCGAAGAACTGGAAGAACTGGTCGGAGTCTATCATTATGATAGACATGATATTTCATTTGAAGAGCGAGATCGTGAATGCAAACTACTCAGAATAGCCGATACGCAATTTGAATCTATCGGCGATTTGAAGGTAATATCAACTGATGACAGGGACGGACTTAAATTAAATTTAGAAGAAAATTCTTGGGCACTTATCAGATTCTCCGGAACAGAACCGTTGATCAGAATCTATGCAGAAGCACCCACGGCCAATCAGGTAGAAAAAATCATCCAAAATTGCAGTAAGATAGTCGAACAGTAAAGCTGATTTTGGAAATAAGGTTGATCATTTGTAGATTAACCTCCCACTTAGAAAGATGTTAGGAGGCTGAAGTGTTAGATAGATTTAAAGTACCTAAAGAAGATGAAGTAAAAGTTTCCGAATCCGCTCTCAGGAAAACGGTTCAGGAAATATTCGAGAAAACTGGACTAAGCAAGGAGGACTCCCAAAACGGTACTGAAGTACTAGTTACGGCTGACTTGAGAGGTGTCGAAACTCACGGAGTCTCTAATATGCTACGAATATATGTACAGCTTTTCGAGGAAGGAGAACTCAATAAAGCTCCAAATCTGAAAGTGATTAAGGAAACCCCTGGAACAGCGACGATAGACGCCGATAGGGCACTGGGAATCATGGCCGGCGTTCCAGCCATGGAAACGGCTATCTCAAAAGCTAGAAACGTCGGTGTAGGAATTGTAACTATGTTTAATAGTGGACATATGGGAGCTGTCGGTCATTTCTCAATGATGGCTGCTCAACAAGATATGGTGGGTATGTGTTCAGTAGCAGCCGGAACGGGAATTTTACCCACCTTTGGAGCTGAACCCCGACTAGGCACTAATCCGATTTCCATAGCGTCTCCATCTAATCTTGAAGCCCCAATATTGTTTGACGCTGCAACTTCTGCCGTTGCTGGCAACAAGTTGAGATTAGCAGCAAGAGTTGATGCAACACTTTTGCCTGGATGGGTCGCCAGTAGCGACGGGTCCCCGATCATGGAAGAAACCAAAATCGTCAATAGAGACGATTACTATCAGCTTCCATTGGGAGGTTCAAGAGAACAGGGTTCCCACAAAGGTTACGGGTTTGGACTAATGGTAGAAATACTCGGTTCGCTGCTATCAGGAGATGACCCTGGCATGTTGAGGGACACACCATCTTGGACACCTTCTAGAACCTACTTTGCTGCATATAATGTGGACGCCTTCACAGATATAAATGTTTACAAAAAAAACATGGATGATATGCTTTCGACCCTTAAAAATACCCCGCCTGCACCAGGACATGACAGGGTTTTATACCCCGGTCTTTCCGAAAGCGAAGAAATGGCACAAAGAAAAGAAACAGGAATACCTCTGCATAAGGAAGTAATTGAATGGTTTTCTTCAACCACAAAACGGTTAGGGTTAGAAGAAATGGAATTATTGTAAACATCTATCCGTTAGGTTTTAAGGGTACCGTTCATCAATATGACCAAAAAAGCTATGAGTGAAAATAAGAACAAATCACTGCTAATTCTTATTGATGGGCACGCCTTAATCCACCGGGCATTTCATGCCATACAACAACCTTTGACGGTCAGCACAAGTGGCGAGGACGTAAGAGGAGTATATGGATTTATTAATGCTTTTATTCGAGCTTTATCAGAACTGAAACCAACTCATGTGGCTATAACCTTTGACCTGTCAGCTCCCACCTTTCGACATAAAATGTTCGATGAATATAAGGCACATCGCGCCCCAACTCCTCCCGAACTACGTCCTCAATTCGACCGAGTAAGACAAGCCATGTCGGCATTCCAAGTCCCAATCTATGAAATGGAGGGATATGAGGCCGATGACCTCCTAGGAACCTTGTCTAAACAAGCAGAGGATATGAATCTAGATACGGTTATATTGACAGGAGATTCCGATACTCTCCAGTTGGTATCTGAACACACACGAGTTTTTATGAGTTCCAGTTTCCAGAAATCTTCTATGTACGATATAGAAGCTGTGAAGGAAAGATACGGAGGACTCGGACCGGAATTTGTATCGCAGATAAAAGCCCTTCAAGGTGACTCATCTGACAATATACCTGGAATCCCGGGCATCGGAATAAAAACAGCCATAAAACTACTTTCTGATTTCGGTTCTATAAAGGGTATATACGAGAATTTGGAAAACGTAACTCCTCCTAGGGCCAAGAAAAATTTATCGGAGAATATGGACATAGCAGAAAAAAGTCAGATTTTAACCAAAATCGTTAGAGACGCACCGGTAACACTGGACCTTTCGACAAGTGAATTTGGCATCTTCGACAGAGATAAAGTGGTCGACTTATTTAGAGAATTAGAGTTTCATTCGATAATACCTAAAATTCCTACGGATAAAACAGATCCTGGCAAGGATACAGAGAGTCAGACTCAACTCTCTTTTTTGGATGAGCAAATAGACACAGAATACATTGTAGTAAACAATGAAAAATCTCTAGCTGATCTGATAACAAAAATAGATATATCAAATGGTTTTTCCTTCGACACGGAGACCACATCAACCAATCCAATGACTTGTGAACTAGTAGGTATATCTATAGCTGTAGAACCGCATAAGGGTTGGTATATACCTGTAGGGCATAAGGAGGGGACCCAGCTACAGAAGGATATCGTTATTGCTGCCTTGAAACCTATATTCGAAAACCATGCGGTACCTAAAAGGGCTCACAACGCTAATTTCGACATGATGGTGTTGATGAATAATGACATAAAAGTGGAAGGGCTTTCTTTTGACACTATGGTTGCTGCACACCTGTCCGGAAGGCGAAATTGGGGTTTGAAAGAACTGGCATTAGAGTGTTTCGGGGAAGAAATGACGCCTATCAAAAATTTGATCGGCACTGGAAAATCCCAAATAACAATGGCAGAAGTTTCCATAGAAATAGCCTCAGAATACGCAACGGCCGACGCAGATTTTACGGAACGGCTCCACGAGATGATGCAATTTGAACTAGAACAAAAAAATATTTCTAAACTATTTGAGGATGTTGAAGTCCCTTTAATTCCTATTTTGGTCACCATGCAAAGAAATGGTCTCAAATTGAACGAAAAATTATTGGACGATATGTCCATCACCATTGGGCAGCAGCTAGAAGAAATCAAATCTGAAATGTTTGAACTAATCGGTCATGAATTCAACCTGAATTCTCCTAAACAATTGAGCGAATTACTATTTTCAGAGCTCAACCTACCACCAACAAGGAAAACTAAGAGTGGGTATTCAACTGATGCTCAAGCATTGGAAGATCTCAAAGTGATCCTGGACCGAGGTGATTCTCAAGATTCGGACCCCAGATCATATGAAGTGTTAAATAGAGTTTTAGAGCACCGAGAACTAGCCAAAATTAAATCGACTTATATAGATGCCCTTCCCACCATGATTAACGAATCAACTGGCCGTGTTCATACTTCATACAGACAAACAGGAACAACAACTGGACGCCTATCAAGTAATGATCCTAACGTCCAAAATATTCCTGTTCGAACTGAACTTGGCAGAAAAGTTCGTGAAGCTTTTGTGGTTGAAAACCCTGACGAAAATTTACTACTGGCAGCTGACTACTCGCAAATAGAACTTAGAGTACTAGCTCACCTCTCCCAAGATTCAGGCTTATTGGATGCATTTCATCGAGGAGAAGACATTCACAGCGCGACTAGCTCTTTGGTATATGGGATTCCCTTAGAATCAGTTACACCCGATATGAGAAGAATTGCTAAAGTCCTAAATTTTGGGGTTATATATGGTTTAAGTCCCCACGGAATAGCTCGGCAAACTGACCTTACGCAGAAGGAAGGAAAAGAATTCATAGATATTTACTTCAGCAAATATCCAGGAATATTAAATTATCTGGACACTGTCAAATCTAAATGCCAGTCCAGCGGCTATATAGAAACATTACTTGGCCGAAGAAGATATCTGCCTGAAATAAATTCCAGAAATTTCCACCATAGAAGTCAGGCCGAAAGAGCCGCCATAAATATGCCTATTCAAGGAACCGCTGCGGATATCATAAAAGTGGCTATGATAAACATAGATGAGCAACTCACAAAACTTGAAATGAAGTCAAAAATGATACTTCAAGTGCATGACGAACTGATATTTGAAGTTCCTAAAACAGAACTTAAAGAAATGGAATCTCTCGTCGGTGAACTTATGCCTTCTGCAGTAACTCTTGAGGTACCCCTCGAAATCGAAATGAAGACGGGTTCAGATTGGGGTAACTTGCGTTAAAACAAGATTAATGCATACGAGTTTACTCGGTATTAACCTTATATCTTCCCCCAACAACCACAACAAATATTCCGAGAATTAAAGCGCCAGTACCTCCCCAAAAGACAAATTTTATGCCCCGAACAAATGCATCTAATACAGATGTCGAGGTGTCACTAGTCAAATTGGACAAAGTGGGTTCATACCCCATATATGCCATCACCGATGTGGCTATAGCAGTACTAATAGAGATACCTATCGCACTACCGCTATTTCTCGTTGTGTGCATAAATCCGGAAATCACTCCATGAAAATTAGGGGAAACAGATCCAAGAATCTGCTTATTATTGGGGCCAAAAAATATTCCATTGGCCATACTTGTAGCCATCATTCCCAAAATCGCTAATACCCATGTAGATTCCACCGTCAAATTTGTTAAAACGAAAAGACCTATAGCAGCGACAATAAATCCGGATATAGAAAAAATGAATGGCCCAAATTTATCGGATAAATACCCGCAACACGCCCCTGCAACCGCCATTGATATTGCCCCTGCACCCATGATAAAGCCTATTTGCTGAGGAGAGTATCCAGCCACGATTTCCAAAAAGAACGGCATAAAGAAAAAGGAACAAGAAGTTCCTACAAAAAAAATGAAATGTGCCGATACACCAGAGGAAAATAACTTATTACGAAATAAGCTCAAATCAATCATTGGTTCTTCAAATGCCATTTCCCGGTAAATAAAACTGGCAAATCCAGCTAGAGATAAACATGAAATACCGATTGTTACCGGATTAAAAAATCCAATCCTGGAACCCCAAGTTGCTGTTTGGAGAAGACCAGCTATGCCAATCGTAAAAAGCGCTGCACCAATCCAATCAAACCTATATTCCTTAAATTTGATCGAGGAGACATGATTCGTTCTGACTAACCAAAATGCCGCAGCGGCTGAGATAATACCCAGTCCTCCCAATATGAAATATAAAAATCTCCAACTATAGCTATTGAGAATGAAGCCGGCTATTAGAGGTCCCATTCCACTACCAATTCCCACAACAGCAATATAAAGGCCTAAAGCTCTTCCGCCTTGCGAAGGAGCAAAAATAGACAAAACCAGAGCCATAGAGGTACCTTGGGTCATACCGCTTCCTACACCTCTTACCAAACTGAGAACTATCAGAAGCCCTATGGAATTACTGAATCCAGCAAAAAAAGTGGTCACAGCCACAAGGGTTAATCCCCAGACATAAATCTTCTTATGTCCCAACAAGTCGGAGATTCTACTCATAGGCAGAAGTGAGGCGCTAATTGACAAAACATAACCGACTAGTACCCACTGAGTAGTGGAAAGATCTGAAGCAAAGAAACGCGAGATGGAAGGAAGAGCCAACATAATTCCACCCTGGTCGACCACCATGCAAAATACTCCCAAGGAAATTGCCAGGAAAGGTATTAAAGGTCTATTCATTCGAGCTGTATTTTATCAAGGAGTTTCTCACGGAGATATATTCTATCTCAAAGCCATCATCACAGAAATTTGCATTAAATTGAATCACCAGAATATTGGCATGCTGTAACGAAAAATATTAGAATTAAATACCAAGCACGCGGGAGTAACTCAGTGGCTAGAGTATCTGCCTTCCAAGCAGAAGGTCGCCGGTTCGAATCCGGTCTCCCGCTCCAAACCTGCAAAAGACATTTAAATCAGTCAAATTTTATTTCAGGTTCAATATGAGCTCCACCGATAAACCAGAATTCACTGTGAAACTATGGTGTAGAAAGAGTCGAAAAGCCCATTCAATCAGTATAAGAACATTACCTCCATATGGAGTTGAAATAGTGCTACCGGAAAGTACCAACGATAACTTCGTAAAAAAAATCATCGGACAAAACCAAGCTTATATAAATCGAAAATTATCTCAAATTGAAAAACGCAATCTAGACATCAAACCATTGACAATTTTTTTCCCGGTAACCAATGAGCACATCAACATTGTGTACCTTAAATCTGCCTCAATCGATAAGCCTCTTGAAGTGGTAGATGGAACTTTGACACTCAATGAACCGACAGGGATGGAATCACTAATCGACAATTCAAAGCTTTTGCAGGTATGGCTACAA
>RQOP01000019.1 GCA_008373095.1 SAR202 cluster bacterium
GACATCAACTTAAGCAATATATTCAGTGCAGGTCCCGAGGTGTCCTTGAATGGATCTCCTACAGTATCACCTACGACAGCTGCAGAATGCTCATCCGACCCTTTTCCTCCCAAATTACCTGCCTCGATATATTTCTTGGCATTGTCCCAAGCCCCACCTGCATTTGCCATCATTATTGCAAATAAAAAGCCAGTTGCGATCGAACCTATCAGCAGGCCACCTAAGGCCTCTGGGCCCAATATAGCACCAACTATAATGGGAACCGCCACTGCAATCAGTCCTGGTACTACCATTTCTTTCATAGCACCTTGGGTTGAAATATCTACAGCTCTCGCATAGTCAGCGTCAGCGGTACCTTCTAGTAAACCTTTGATTTCCCTAAACTGTCTTCTAACCTCTTGAACCATGGCATATGCAGCTCTTCCAACAGCCTGCATTGTTAAGGCTGCAAAGAGGAAAGGCATAATAGCTCCTATTATGAGACCCATCATGACTTTTACATCCATGAGATTGAATACTGTTATCCCTACCACTTGGGCATATGCTGCCATCAAAGCCAAAGCTGTAAGAACAGCGGACCCAATAGCGAATCCTTTCCCTGTGGCGGCTGTGGTATTACCTAGGGAATCGAGAGCATCAGTTCGTTCCCTAACTTCTGGGTCCAGGCCTGCTTGTTCGGCAATTCCACCTGCATTATCAGCAACTGGCCCATACGCATCAGTTGCCAATGTAATACCCAATGTTGACAACATACCGACAGCAGCAAGTGCTACCCCATAAAGATCAGCAACCTCATAGGACAACCACATAGCTAATATAACCACTATACCCGGAGCAACAGTGCTAATCATACCTAGCCCCAGGCCACCAATCATGATTGTGGCAGGACCAGTTTCAGATTGTTCGGCCAACTTCTTGGTAGGGCTGTATTCGTAAGATGTGTAGTACTCTGAGGCAGTTCCAATCAACTGCCCAGCTACTAGCCCTATCAGGACTACCCAGAATAGATCAAAACTCAGGTCCAGTACTGTTACGAGGACTCCTGTGCCAATGAGCACAAGTGCTCCAGCAGCAAAAATTCCAGTTCTTAAAGACCAAAGCAATCGTCCCATATCTGCTCCTTCGCCGGTTCTAACCAGGAAGGTACCAATAATTGACGAAAATATTCCTATAGAAGCTACTAACAGAGGGAACAAAACCAAATCGAGTTGTTGCCCACCTAAAGCTGTAGCGCCAACAGCAGCCAGTGCTACGGTTGCTATTATCGATCCCACATAAGATTCAAATAAGTCCGCACCCATTCCTGCAACGTCACCAACATTGTCACCAACATTATCCGCGACGGTGGCAGGGTTACGAGGGTCATCTTCTGGTATTCCTTGTTCAACTTTCCCAACAAGGTCAGCCCCAACGTCTGCAGCTTTGGTATAAATACCTCCACCAACTCTGGCAAACAGAGCAATAGATGATGCTCCAAAACCAAAACCAGCAACGATAGTGGCATCATTGTTGAATACGACGAACATTAAAGTAACACCTAAGAGTGCAAGGCCAACCACTGAAAGCCCCATCACCGCACCACTATTGAATGCAACCCGCAAAGCAGGGTTTAACCCTTGTATTGCCTGCACAGTAGTTCGAGTATTAGCTCTCACTGCAATGCTCATACCAATAAATCCAGCCAAAGCTGAACCGATGGCCCCAACCAGGTAAGCGATGGCTGTTCCTGGTACTGAAGCGCTGTCGTTACCGACTCTACCCGTGACATCAAAGTCAATGAATGCAGCCAAAATGACCGCCATCACAACCACAAATATCGCTAGTAGCCTGTATTCTCTTGAGAGAAACGCCATAGCTCCTTCTTGTATAGCCTTACCGATGAATCGGATCTGGTCATTACCTTCGTCTTTTTTTAGAACATTCGACGTAAGGTAAGCAGCAAAAGCCAAGGAGACTATTGAGGCGACAAGAGCAACAATCTGAATTTGTTCCATTGTATCCTCCTAAAACTTGGAAAATTCCTGTGCAAAATTTTCAATTTATATGAACTTGCACAATCAACAATTTTCTCTTGTCGGGAAACATTGGTCAATATAGATGAGACCCATAATGTGACAAATAATCTATTTTGGTCCTAAATAGAAGATTCCCATACATTAACCAATTGCCTGGCTGATGATTCAGGATCTTTTGACATGGTGATAGCGCTCACCATACACACAGAATCAGCCCCCGCCTGGATAACATCAGGTAGATTATCGATTGTTATACCACCAATTGCCACTATCGGCAGACCACTTTGTGATTTCACTTTGGTGATCATAGATGGACCTAAAGGACTCCTGGCAGATTTACCCATAGTAGATGTTGCATAAATTGCCCCAACAGCTAGGTAGTCAACACCGAATTCTTCTGATTCTGATGACTCTGACGTCCCTCCATTTGATCTACCAATACCTTGAAAAGGTTTCAAAATTCTCCGAGCTTCCTTTACCGGCATATCGGATTGCCCAACATGAAGAAAATCAGCAGAAGTAAGCATTGCCACATCGACTGCATCATTTACGACGAAAGCAGCGTCATATTGATAACAAAGATCTTTGATTCTATAGCAGTTATCTAAGAATGGTTCCCGATCATTTAATTTATCCCTGTATTGTACGACCTTTACGCCACCTTCCAATGACATCTTTGTCATTTCACAAACATCCACATTATTTGTTGCTTCCGGGTCGACTATTATGTAAATGCCCGTCATTTTTCTGCGATATAACAAACGCAATTGTAGAGAGAAGTAGTCTTTGATTTTCTGAATACATTCCTTTGTGCGTTCCCCAACAGATTGATCAAAGTCAGAAAGTGCCAAAGCTGCATTACAAAGATTCAATCCTTTTTCAGGCTCTTCTCCCTGAGATATCTCGGACTTAAGTAGATTTTCTGTTCCAATTATGTTCCCTAGACCGATCTTTAAATCAGTTTCATCATCCGGCACAAACCGTGAGATATCTGTACACATTGAAATCAAAAGGTCATTCATGAAATTGCGTCCTTTATATATCTAACCCGTCTGGCATTTTTCCACCTCTTGCGTCATCAATGGATTTCCGAACGCTGTCCGGCATTTGAACACCATGTTTGGAGAAGGAAGCTTCCACATTTTTGCCAATGTTTGAAGGATCCGAATAGTAATTATCGCCCTCGGTACTGTTTAGCATCCCTCCAAATTTAAATGTAACTTTGGACAATTTCTTCCCGACGTCGGAAGAATCACATGAGGGGCATTTTGGATCTTTAATTGAACTAAAAGATTTGAAAAACAACTCAAATTCGTTTTCACAATCTTCGCATTTGTATTCATATATTGGCATGCCAACCTCGTCAGGAGTTCATACTGGCAACAGGTTCAAAGCTTACTCTATGTAAATCTGTCGGTCCCAAAGATTTTATAGCAATCATATGGTCCTTAGTACCATATCCTTTATTCTTCTCAAAATGATAACCTGGATATTTGAGTGATATGTCAGACATGTACTGGTCCCTTATGACTTTAGCGACAATAGAGGCTGCCGCAATAGTTCGCGAAATTTGATCACCTTTTATTATGGATTGCTGGGGAACGGGAAGGCCATCCAATTTAACGGCATCTATCAAGAGATAATCAGGCCTGATAAGTGATTCTTCTATGGCCCTTTGCATCGCCAATTTTGTTGCTGGTGCTATCCCCATACTATCTATTTCGTCCACGCTCGCCCATCCTACTTGGGCAGATAAGGCCTCTGATTGGATTACTTTTAGAAGAGTCTGTCTCTTTATGGATGTAAGCTTCTTACTGTCGGTGATTTGCGACAAAATATGATCATCAACATCGGGAGGGAAAATCACAAACCCAGCAGCCACAGGGCCAGCAAGGCAGCCTCTGCCAACCTCATCGACACCTCCAACCAGACCAAACCCTTGGGAATTAAGTTTCCGCTCTATCTCGAGAGAGGTCATAACCGGAGACACCCTTTGGTTAAACTAGGATATAGCTACAGCGGAGGTTGCTTTTGAACGGGAGGAATCTACCTTTAGGTCTTCGATAATTCCCCCACCTATCATCTCTTCGTCGCGGTAAAACACAACTGGTTGACCCGGGGTAATAGCCCGCTGGGGTTCAAGGAATGTTATGTCTGCGTATCCGTCCTTGATCACAACCACAGCTGGCTCTTCATTCGCTTTATATCTGATTCTAGCTTTTACTTTGATCTCAGAACCTATTTCAACTTCTGAAGTGAAGCTTAATTTATTTGCCGTAAAATCAGTTTCCATCAGATCTTCATCTGCACCCAAAACCACCTCATTGGTATCAGAATTTATCTTCACCACATACCTTGGTTCCCCGTCATTGGAATTGATACCTAATTTCCGCCTCTGTCCCACGGTGAAAAACTGTATTCCTGGGTGCTCACCTAAGACATTCCCATTAGGGTCCACAAAGTTTCCCTTTTTAGGTTTAACCCTTTCTTTGACGAAGTCACGGTAATTGCCACTTGGTATAAAACATATTTCTTGGCTATCCGGCTTGCCTGCTACAAGTAAGCCTGCCTCTTCCGCCATTTTCCTTATATCTTCTTTGGTATATTCTCCCACTGGAAACTTCAGACGGCTGAGCTCCTGCTGTGTCAATGTATACAAAACATAAGATTGATCTTTACTGTTATCTATCCCCTGAAGGAGATGAAATCCGTTATCACTTTCTGTCAGCCTTGCATAATGACCCGTCGCAATATAGTCAGCATCCAAGAAAAGTGCCCGTCTGAGTAAAAAATCGAACTTGATTTTATCGTTGCAAGCCAAGCAGGGATGAGGCGTCCTTCCGGTGTCATATTCGCTTATAAAGTAATCGACAACGTGTTCTTGGAATTCTTTTTCAAAATTCACAAAATAGTGCGGTATCCCTATCATCTGGCACACACGTCTAGCATCTTCTACATCTTCTACGGAGCAGCAACGATTATTGGCCCCATGAGAATTAGATGAATCTTCAGTCCATAGGCGTAAGGTCATCCCTACGACATCATATCCCTGATTTTTAAGCAGTAAAGCAGCGACGGATGAATCTACACCACCACTCATTGCAACAATTATTTTTTTCTTTTCCATACAATTAGGCTAGCACATAAATGTTTGATTGTTATAAAAATAACACCATAGTGTTAAAGAATATATAATTCTACCCTTATGGTTGACTCAGAAAAAGATACTGGCAGGGAAGCAGCTGATATAGCTGTGCATTCTGCTGTAGAACTCCAGGCCGAAAATATCCACCTCTTGGACGTAAGAGGAATAAGTGAGTTTGCTGATTATTTTGTCGTGCTTACCGCTCAATCATCCCGTCATTTGAGGGCGATCGCTTCAGATATGGAGTTTTCCCTTAAGTCGGAGGGCCATAATATTCACCACAAAGAAGGTGACCACACCAGTGGTTGGACTCTACTGGATTATGGTGACCTTATAATTCATTTATTTGCGCCCGAATACAGGGAATTCTACGATCTGGAAAATGCCTGGGCCGAAGCGAAAACACTAAGTATCATTCAATAATCCAAGCATCAATAGCCCTGTCATAGGCTATTATTTCTGAGCTTTCGAAGAAAATCGCCAATTCTCTTTCAGCAGATTCTAGCGAATCCGAACCATGAATTATATTCATTCCTATTGTCAGGCCATAGTCACCACGAATAGTTCCCGGTGCAGCATCTTTCGGGTTAGTAGCTCCCATCAAGTTCCGAGATACTTCCACCGCATTTTCACCTTCCACTGCCAATGCAATTAATGGGGAAGACGTTATAAAACTCACCAATGAATCAAAAAATGGTTTACCAACATGCTCGGCATAATGTTTGTTAGCCAGCTCTTCGCTCGCATGAATCATTTTAAGACCTGATATTTTGAGACCTTTACCTTCCAATCTTCCTATCACTTCACCCACCAGTCCTCTTTGAACTCCGTCCGGTTTCACCAATATTAATGTCGTTTCCAATATATTTTCCTCATTATTTATTTTTTATTGACCTATCGGCCGAATCAATTTGAGCACTCCTTACATAAATGGGCTCTAGGGACATGGGATCGTCAATTCTTCCAGATTCCAATTTACCATAACCTAATTTCACCAAAACAGATGCATTTCTAGTGGGAGGTACATCGCGTGCATGTTTGCCATTTATAAGGTACGCATATTCAGATTCCAAAACATCTTTTAATCCTTCTCCACAGAAAAATGGGTTTTCAATTTCATCAAAATCCATCTCGTCATAGCTGCGTACAACGATATCCTCCTCTTTTATATCACCATCAAGATATGTGGCGACATAGGCTCGTTCTCGGCCAGCTGGGACAAGAGCAACGATATTTGGACAAATACCGATATATGGCTCCACTTCAACGTCGGAAGTGGAAATTCCCACGATCGGAATTTCAGCTCCCACACTCAAAGATTTAGCAAGACTCATTCCGACCCTTAAGGCACTAAATGCACCAGGGCCCTTTGCGACAAACACCGCTTCAAGATCCTTTACAGAAACTTTTTGCCTCGCTAGAAGGGTTTCTACGGCAGGCGCCAGCTCCACGGAATGATTTCGCTGAGAGCGCCAAGTTAACTCTTGCAACAATTCACCCTTGTCTGAACAGCTCACCGAGGCATACCTGGTAGAAGTATCGATACAAAGTTCCATAATTCTAATCCACCGAATTTACGGATTTAGTGATTTCTTTACTTAAAACATTCAATCGACTGGATTCCCATTCCATTTTTATTCTCCTCTGATCCTCTGAAATGAATGAAAAATCGATTGTTAGACTTTTCTTTGGGAAAGACTTGTCGGCCTTATCTGCCCATTCAACAATGCAAATACCATCTCCATAAAGATATTCATCAACCTGCATCCTTTCTAGGCTTTCTACGCCTTCCAATCTATAGAGATCCATATGGTAAATCGGAAACTTTGCTTCGTATTCAGTGATAAGCACAAAAGTCGGACTTCTGGCAAAATCATCGGATCCTACACCTTTGATAATGCCTTGGGTCATTTTAGTTTTACCGCTCCCAAGATCGCCACTGAGCAAAATAATATCTCCCGGCACAGCAAATGATCCAATTATTTCGCCGATATTAATAGTATCGACTTCATTCGTACTTATTACAGTAAAACTCATAGTTTCCTATCACAAAAAGCGCTGATTGAAATACACTACCACTAAAGATACCAAATATATTCAGGAAAAACTCAATGAATTTTGAACAACTAAGTGAAGGGTCCTTGCCAATGGTTGTCGGGACTCCTGATAATTTTGATTCATCGCATCAGTACGGAATGATTGTACTAATGCATGGCTTTGGAAGTCATATGGGTGATCTCGCAGGTTTGGCCCCGTTGATAAATGAAACCGATTACATTTATGTCTGTCCAAACGCACCGATAGGAATGAACATTGGCTTCGGCCAACAAGGATATGCGTGGTTTCCAGCAGGAGGGCAAACACAACCTGACGACATTGACAACGCTGTATCCCAACTACAGCAGGCTGTAGATTTTGCGATGACAAAATACCGCCCAGACAAGGCAAATATTTATGTGGGGGGATTTTCGCAAGGGGGTATGATGACAATGCACGCAGGACTAACAAGACCAGACCTATACAAAGGGGCAATCATATTAAGCTCAAGACTGACTCAGGTAGACCTATTTACAGACAGAATTGAATCCACAACTAAAATACCGATATTCATGTCACATGGTACAGAGGATCTAGTGATATCTATCCAAGACGGACGAGAAACAAAAAATTTGTTGGAAGAATATGGATATGAAGTCGAGTATCGAGAATACTCAATGGCACATGAAATTAGAGAAGAAACCATTTCTGACCTAAAAGATTGGCTCATCAAAACTAGATAAAGTAATTTGAGCCTTATAGGAAGTATGTATGAAAGGGGGCAGATTTGCATAAGTCAAAAGCTGTTATCGCAAGAAATAGCGGAGAGAGGGTTGAAGAGGTTGAGATTTTAGTTCCTGACCCTGGGCCCAATGAAGTATTGATTAAAATCAAGGCCTGTGGGGTGTGCCATACGGATCTTCACTATCGTGAAGGTGCAATCAATAATGAATTTCCTTTTCTGCTAGGGCATGAGGCGGCTGGTTATGTAGAAGAGATAGGGGAAGGGGTGACCAACGTCACGGTAGGGGATTTCGTGATTATCGCCTGGAGATCTCCGTGTGGTAGGTGTCGCTCATGTCTTAAAGGCAAACCCTGGTATTGTTTTGATAGTAGAAACGCTGTTCAGAACATGTCATTGGAGGATGGCTCTACTCTTTCACCTGCTTTGGGTATTGGTGCTTTCTCAGAGTTAACGTTAGTCGACGCAGGACAGGCTATAAAGGTGGATGCAACTGTTAATCCCAATACGGCTTCTTTGCTGGGTTGTGGTGTAATGGCAGGTCTTGGGGCTGCTATAAATACGGGATCAGTTACGATGGGTGATTCGGTAGCCGTTTTTGGATGCGGAGGTGTTGGAAACGCAGCAATAGTTGGTTCCAAGTTAGCGGGAGCCCAGAAAATAATAGCGGTGGATATCGATGATCAGAAATTGGAGTGGGCAACGGAGTTTGGAGCTACACACACTGTAAATAGCCGAAACACTGATCCAGTAGATTTTATCCGTAGTGTTACTGATGGGAATGGAACAAATGTAACTATTGAAGCGGTGGGCAACCCAAAGACATATGAACAAGCCTTTTATGCGAGAGACCATGCAGGGGTTTTGGTATTAGTTGGAGTGCCTGATCCCACCATGAAAATTGAACTTCCCTTGATAGAAGTATTTGGACGGGGAGGTTCCCTAAAATCTTCTTGGTACGGTGACTGTCTTCCTTCCAGGGATTTCCCCAAATTCATTGATCTCCACCTGGATGGAAGGATAAATTTGGACAAATTCGTAACCGAGACAATATCTATATCGGAAGTGGAGACTGCCTTTGAAAAAATGGAGGCTGGGGAAGTCTTAAGATCCGTTGTGGTTTTTGAATGATCTAGATTAGGTTAGTGACATTTTGGAAATTGAATAATCCAAATGGAAGGAGTTTACATGGTGATCACGATTCGAAGCAGAAAAATGGTTTCTGGTTCTGTCAATAGCCTTATGAAAACAATTGATGACGGGTTCATGCCCATCATTAGTAAAGAGCCGGGATACATAGCCTATTATGTCGTCGACTCCGGTGATGGACTGGTCACCGCTGTAAGTATATTTGAGGATGAAGAAACCAGTGTTAAATCGAACAATTTGGCCCAGGAGTGGATATCTAAACATTTAGGGGATTTAGTTCCCGGTAAGGCTCAAGTAATATCCGGACCAGTAATGGTCCCAAGTCAAAGTTAAACGAATGGAGAAAATTATGCCCCGATTGAAATATCCGATTGCTGTGCCAGTTAAGGCAGGCTTAAAGACTATAAATCTATTTGAACTTAGGGCTGAGACTTCACTTCGAGACAATGTCAATGATTTTCGAGAATATGCCGATGTTCTTTATAGTGCTCACGCACCAACTACCATAGGTGAAGAACGATTGAATATTGCAGCAACGGATAGAGACTTTAGAAACGAGTGTATTTCGGTTTTTAAAGATTATATTGATCGCTGTGCAATGTTTCCAAATATTGGACAAATTAACATGCATTTTGGTCTTAAGAACTGGGTTTCTGAGACGCAGCCACGTGGCCAAAAAGGGGATTATGAGACACACATTGAATCGATAAGGACTCTTTCAGACTACGCCCGAACCTCAGGAATTGAAATTGTTCTGGAGAATTTGAATTGCTATTGGGCACTTAACAATATTTCGGATGATACTGATTTCGCTCAGGTTAACTGGAATAATTCCAATGAGGCCTTTGGGATGAATCCGGAGGAATGGATTCAGATGTGCCTGGATGTTGATCGAGACAATGTCCAACTTTGTCTCGATACAAGCCATGTGTCGACCTATGGACACAGATTTCCAGAAGAGGAGCGTGAGGGAAAAATTGAGGCTTTTCTAAATCGTCCGGACCTCATTACCCATGTACATTGGAGCGACAATTATCTCTATGACGTTAGAGGGAGAAATGATTCCCATCTGTCTGTGGGCAAAGGTTCAATACCTACAGACTTTCATCGGAGAGTCAAAGCTTTAGAAGCGACCATTCTCTTAGAGCATTTTTACACCAAAGAAGAGTTACATGAAGAACTTGAGTATATTGAACGTTTGTAATTATTTTGGGT
>RQOP01000020.1 GCA_008373095.1 SAR202 cluster bacterium
TTACGGTTCTTATAAGGCATCATTCAAATGAAATTTGCCGTTTTCGGAAAGAAGTGAAGGGAGAGCAGGATAATATTCTAGTAAGGTCCGCAAGATGTTCAGTCTTTTTTCCCCGTATAGACTTTGCCGTTGTTGATTAATATCTTCCGTTTGTATAACCGCAGTAATAATCTTATCAGTCTCTCTGTCAGCATCGTATTGAGAGGCTCCCTCCCGAGATTGCAGCAGAAGGGTATGCAAAAGCAGACTTGTTTCCGCCATATCAACGTCAGCCATCAAATATATTAATAAAGGTCCGTCCTCATGCATGTTATGAAATAGAGGCGTAATTTTTTGATGTAGCTGGTGCCATGATGAGTTTCCAGTGCGGCGACCCACATTACTATCTAAATTTCTATCTTGGTGGGCATCGGTTATTAACCGCCCTAAATCATGTGCATAAGTATCTTTTAGATGTAGATTTCCCCAGGCAGGATAAGATACATTTTTATCACTAAAATTGGCCATATTTAACCAAACATGAATCCCTTTTTCGCTTGTCATTCCAAAGGTGTCATTGGCGATTTCAAAATTCTGAGAAATCAATTCGTTCATAGATTGACTTAATGATTTTTGCAAAATATGAGATCCAACATGTTCTTTCCCGTCCAACAGAAAAGCCTCTCCAAGATGGCTTATAAACGAGGCCATGGCCCCCCGATCAGTTCTAAAACTTTGAAGCAATAGGTTCTCCACGTTCTCTGGACAGTGGGATATGCTCGTTGCTTTCGTCCAATCTTCTATTCCATCACCACATTCAGAATAATAGAAGTCCAGCAAAGAGACAGTTTCTAGAGCATTGCGTTGGGCCAAATTGCTAAAAAGCATAGAGGTCAGGAATAGATCATGATGAATACCGCTTTCTAATATTAAATTAGCTCCACTAGGATGAGTGACAGCTAATTTACTAAACAGCTCTACGGGTATTTTAGAATCATCTAGTTTTCTGTTTGAGCATATCTCATCGGGGATGAAATCAAAGGATTTTCGAACTGCTTCGTCCCATTGATACGAGCAGTTTTGAGTTATGGCAAACAGGGCAAGAGTTGCATCGTTTGAATTCTTGTGGACTAGTTTGCTCAACAAGCTAACCCCGGTATCTGGATCCTCCTTATAGGCAAGTATTATTTCAGCAGCGTGAGGGGATAAATATTCCCTCTGAAGATTGCCGTCAGGGTAGTCCGATAGTTTCTTAAAGGATGGAACTGAGGCTGATCCATCAGGATATCTTACAGAAAATGTTTTAGGCTCAGAGCCTCGACTTCTGTTACCAGCTACGTCGATTTCATATTTTGTTATTTGGTGATCACCGGGCCCTAAATCTGCTATCTCCAATTCCCATCTACCATTTTCATTTGCCACAGTGGAGGCCAAAGAAACTTCCGTTGACCCTCCGCTCAAACCCAAACGGCCACCAATGCCGTGAATCTCGATCAGTGAATATGGTTCCGAACTACCATCTATTTTTATTGTTCCATATCCGCCACGGCTGTCGTAGGAAAAATATGAAGGACTAGGTGGTGTTTGGTCAATTTCAAATCTGAAGGTCTCTGAGCGATGGTTTTCCCTGTCGACGCTGCCATCTTTAAGAACTGGTATGGCATAGATACTTTGGGGGCCTTCAGGTATTTGGGAAGTTGTTATTTCCCATATCCCATTTTCATTTGGTTGTACCTGACCTAAGGTATAAGACGAACAGGAAAATCATTGTCAACTGTTCCAGTGAAAGTCAATTCTCTTGAAGAAGTTATATTATCGCTGTTTGAGGAACCAGTATCATGGTCGGAAATCAAATCGGGTTGTGAAGGGATGGTTAGTTTTATTAGTTTAGAGTCTTCTTGATCCCCAGACGTTGGAAAACTCGTTGTACCTTTGTCCCGCCCCGCAGAATCTTGGTGTGTCGCTGCCACGGATCCAGATTGTGGAGAACCTTCATTTAATTGGCCTGAACCGTTTCGAACAAGAGTACCGCCCAGATAAAGGTTTTCAAAGGCTAAATGTTTGTCAGCAAAGACGATATTTTTAGAACCAGATTCTATGATTAGCCGTTCTTTTAATTGGATATTTTCCTTAGGTTTTAATTTTAATGCGTATGTGTATTCTGGTATCGAATCGATAAAAATAGCCAGATCTCTATGAAAAAGGGAGCGAGAGGTGTTGCTAATTGACCCAGACAATTCCACTTGATGATGCCCGGTTGTGGCGGCCTTAAAATTTCCTATCTCGATAGGCGAACCAAGAATAGAGTTTTCACGAGACTTGGATGTTGTGATCGCCCAGATTGATTCTGAATTTTGAGCCAGATCAGCGATAGGAACATTGAAGGTAAGAGACTGGTCTGTATTTTCACTCGAAATAGTTGGGTTATATGAATCTGTATTAGCAGAAATCGGATTCCACGTTTTTGAATCGCTATCAAACCGGCTTAGCTGAACCGACCATGGATGAGCATCGTATCCGATCTCTGGCAGAAAGTGTCCTAGTGGTAGGTCGAAAGAAATAACTGCGCTTATATCATTTTCATAAAACTTATCTGCAGTCATCAAAAAATATGAATTGACGAATCTATCTTCACCGGACAATTTCTCAAGTATGGAAGTGAAATCATCTTTTTTCTTCATATCTGACGTTATATCTTGTATTGAAACTACTGCATCTTCTACCTGGGAAGGATCCAGTGTTTTAACCAATAGTTCATTGAAACTGACCTGGGAAGCAACATCCCCAGGTGTATGATCCAAAGGAATATCTGACCAGATTCCTTCTCCATATGACCCTAACCCAGGCCACGGCATTGCCATATCCATCCAAATTTGAGGATCGATTTCCTTACCAATATAGGATACAAATGATGGGTTCTGATGAAGTATTTCCTCAATCGCATTGTAATCGACCCCATTCCATGTGCTATATGCTCCACTTCGCAAGGCGTTTGCAATTTCACTAGGAGACACGTTTTGTGCTTCTACAATTTTAGTCAGAATCAAGGAAGTTTCAGTAGGATCTTCCCCGGCCATCGTAAGAAGATAACTTCCTCCATTATCACCTTCCCGTATGATGTCCTCAAGCCGTTCAATTGTAATCTCCGGTCTTGCGGTTTTATGGTTCTCCAAAAAAAGTGTGCCTGAATTTATTCCCTTTTCACCGTCGAATCTAATCAAGTCCGACCATAATGGATTAGCACTACGGGAAGTCTCCAAGAACAAATCTATGGAGGTTTCCATATCTTGCGACATTAGATTTACAAGGGAATTCCCTAAAACATACCGAAACGTTTCATTAAAGGATTTATATTCGATCCCAACTTTATTTAAGAAAGATGCTGCATTTCTATGATCTACCTGAAAAGTTTTGACAATTAGAGGTTCGTAAAGTGCCAATGATTCTGGATGGGATAGGGCATTATCTCGGAAAAATGTCAAAGTCAGATCGAGATCTACTTCTAGCAAATTATTTAATATACGGGCTGTAACACCTAGATCAGAGTCGGCTCCGTGTTCTAACAAAGTTTTTAAAAGATCTGGGTTCTCCATCGCTAAATTACGCAAAAATTCTGCAGTTAGATCCATATTAGTCTGATCCATTTCGAAAAGGGCGTGGATCCCCTCTTTAGGATCAAGTTGGACTAAATTTGTCATTGTTTCTATAGCCAGCATCGGGTCTACTGCATAAGCTGACAAAATATCCTGGCCAGGCTTTTCAAATGAAATGCCTTTTGATTGTGACCCAGATGAAATTTCTTTTGACGCAGATGGAGGCAAATTCTCAGATGTACGATTAGAATCAGAATCACCTGATAGTTCGTTAGATATACCCACCGCTGCGCCCACATTACTATTTCCAGAACCGCTCAAAAAGAAAACGCCCCCAATAATGAGAATAACAATTAATCCAATAATGCCTCCCAAGGGAATTAACCACTTAGGTAGACCTTGTGAATATGGCGTATTTTGAGTTGATATTTTCTGAGTACCGAGGACTTTTGGCATGACCCTGGTTCGAGAAACATCTGACGGTCCCGTAGCTATGAGTTCTTTTAATTCCATCAGATCTTTTATTAAATCGGAGGCACTTTGGTATCTTTCGTCTCTTTCCTTCTTCAGTAAGAGAGCTATGATGCTATCCAAAAGCTCTGGAGCTTCCTCCGAATGCTCTGTTAATGCCTCATGAGTTCCTTTAATGTGTCCGTCAAATATTTCATAGGTACTGTTCCCTTGAAAGGGAGCCGAGCCAACTACTGTTTCATACAGTAAACAGCCCAATGAATACAGATCTGAACGTCCATCAATGTTTGGGGAACCCTGGATTTGTTCAGGGGACATATATAAAGGCGTCCCAACAGTGGTATTTTCACTGGTCATTGAGTCCAAAGATTCGGCAGTAGCTATTCCAAAGTCGGTTAATTTCACGTCACCTGAATCATTTATTAGTACATTGGCCGGTTTGATGTCTCTATGCGTAATACCGGCATTGTGAGAAACCTCTAGAGCAGAGGCGATTTGTGTTGCTACACTTGCAGCCCTTGCGAGGGGTAATGTCTTTCGGCGTTTAAGGGTTTCTTCCAAATTGTCAGATACAAATTCGGTAACGATGTAATGCTTACCATCTTCTTCTCCATGGTCATAGACCTCCACTACGTTTGGATGTCTGATCGTTGCCATGATAGAAGCTTCCCTTTGGAAACGATCCAAAAATTCACCGTCAGATGAGGAATGGGAAAGGATTTTTATAGCAACAGTCTGGCCGCTGGAAGGGTCTTGAGCTCTATAAACGGCTCCTTGTCCACCTTCACCAACCAAATCTATTATTTCGTAGCCACCAATCTGATTCATTTGCATTTATCGCACTGGTTCAAATATTTGACATTTTCCAAAGTTCAAGACGATTTGAAATCAATTCCTGCTGTTGGCTATTAAATCTTAAACAAATATCAATAAGATAAATAGAGTGTTTATACCTAAGAAATTTGCATGGCCGCTGTTTTTATATAAGTTACTAAATCAACTATATGTAATGGCTATAATCATAACTTCGCCCTTCTGGATAAAATCAAACTCCTCTGATACCGTTCCTAGAATTCAGATTATGGTGGATTTCAATGCAAACAAATTTAACAAAAGAAAAAC
>RQOP01000021.1 GCA_008373095.1 SAR202 cluster bacterium
AAGGATGATGGCATTTTCTCGATTGAATCGTCTATCGAATCGAAGAATATGTTGCCTTTGTACAATTTGACCTGAATGGTTCCTGTAACCATAGAAGCAAGTGGAGAAAGGGCTGCCAACGCCGAGGTCGTAGCGGAATCTAGCCAGTAACCCTGATATATCTGAGTACTAATAACATTGGACAGATTGGTATAAAACTCTCTAGCTCTTCTATCCAAAACAAATTGAAGGACATATTCCCAACTTCTACCAAGTAACTCCATAGCAGGGGATTCATAAATCCCTCTTGATTTAATTCCTACAAACCTATTTTCAACCACATGAGTACCGATTCCTACCCCGTTTTTTCCCGCAATGATATTGGCTTCTTCGAATATGCTGATCAAATCCATTTCGACCCCATTTATTGACTTAGGCACACCGCGATCCCAGTACACACTCACATATTCTGGTTTATCAGGTGCGTCCCATGGCCAAACCCCCATACCTGGCTCAACGAAATCAGGGCTTATTGATACATCCTCCAAATCCCCCGCTTCATGAGTCAATCCAAGAAAATTGGCGTCTGTGGAATAACGCGATTCCCTTGCCGGTCTTATTGGCAAATTATTCAATTCGCAATACTCAATCATCTGCTGTCGACCAGGAAACTTATCAAGAAATTCTTGGTCTCTCCAGGGAGCATACACATCAAGGTCTGGTTGTAGCATATTGCTGGTTAACTGAAATCTCACTTGGTCATTCCCACGACCCGTAGCTCCATGGAATAAGACGTTTATATCGTCATTACTCAAAGTATCAAGAATGGCCTTAACTGTTACGGGTCTAGCTATGCCTGTAGTATTCCAGTATCCGCCCTCGTATCTTGCCTGTGCTTGCAAAACTTTTAGTCCGGCACTGGCCAGCAGCTCTTTGCCAGGCACGATAGTCGCCTTCGAGGCTCCACAGGCCAACATCCGATCCGCAACCGCTTGTAGGTTTTCTTCATCAGGCTGACCCAAGTCAACCGTAAAACAATGTACCTCAACCCCGTTTTGGTGCAACCAATGCGTAACCGTACAACTATCTAATCCCCCAGATACTGCGCCTCCAAAGATAGTGGACCCACTTGCGTATATTTCCTTCCAATTCACCTGTGCCTCGACTATTGCGAAGCGTTTGCCAATCCTGTTTCCAGTCTGGCCAAGGCTTCATCTATTTCCTCTTTAGTTATGGTCAAAACAGGCATCAACCGAACGGCGTTAGGCCTCATCGGATTCATCAGTAATCCTGCTTCATTACTGGCCGCAATCACATCTGGTGTCATATCAGAATCAAATTCAACAGCCCAAATCAAACCCATTCCCCTAACTTCCGTTATAAATTCATTGTTGGACTGTATCTTGCGTAGGCCTTCACCAAGATATTCTCCCATTTTTGCCGCGTTTTCAGATATTTCGTTGTCAATGATATATTTTGTGGAAGCATGAGCAGCAGCGCAAGTTAATGGATTACCGCCAAAAGTTGAGCCATGGTCTCCAGGATCAAATGCGCAAGCTGAATCTTTGGCTAAGAAGGCCCCAATAGGAACTCCACCGCCCAAACCTTTAGCCAATGTAATGATGTCAGGTTCAACACCAAAACTCTGGTATCCAAATAATGTCCCCAATCTGCCTAGTCCCGTCTGAACTTCATCAAATATGAGCAACATATTTTTTTCGTCGCACCAGTCCCTCACTCCTTTCAAATATTCCACCGAAGGAACATTAACTCCACCTTCACCCTGGACTGGTTCAATCATCACAGCCACAGTGTTATCTGTCGTGGCCTCTTTTACGGCTTCAAGATCATTATAAGGAACATGCGAAAAACCAGTAGGGATTGGCTCAAAAAGTTCCTGGTAATGCGGCTGACCAGTAGCTGAAACATTCATCATTGTACGGCCATGAAAAGAATTGAGGGCCGTAATAATATGGTAGGCACCATTTTTATTCTTCTTGCCATATTTCTTGGCTAACTTAATTGCACCTTCGTTGGCCTCAGCACCGCTATTGCATATAAAAATCTTGTCCAGACAACTGTTTTCCACCAAAATCTCAGCTAATTTAAGCTGAGGAATTGTGTAGAACTGATTTGAAGTTTGAACTAAAGTTTTCGCTTGTTCAGCTATAGCTTCTGCGATTACGGGATTGGAATGGCCAGCATTATTAACAGCCCACCCCGATGTAAAATCCAGATATTCTTTTCCATCTACGTCCCACACCCTGGCCCCTTCTCCCTTCTCAAGAACCATAGGCTGGCGCCTGACAAGAAACATGTAATATTTGCTTTCTAGTTCTTTCCATTCAGCGGTGCTAGTCATATTACTCTCCTTTTATAACCTCTTCTAAGTTCTGAAACAAAGATTCGATAGTATCTAACTCTGCTTTCAGATTCTTAATGGAATCCTTAATTTGGTTCAACTTGTCGTCTTCACCAGTTTCTCCCATAGCAGGGGAGGATAAGTCTTTTTCTCTTTCATCCACAGATACTGCGGGGATCGAGTCCTTCGCCCCTGTTAACAGGTACAAAGCATCGTTTAATGAATCTCCCATAACAACTTTGTCGGCAGTAGATAAAATTACCTTCTTAAGTTCTGGAAAACTCACACCTTCTGCCTGGATGTATATTGGCTCAGCGTAGAGGATACTATTCCCTATCGGTATAACTAGCAAGTTGCCTCTAATACAGGTCGATCCTTCCGTACATCGGAGTGTAAACCAGGCAGAAATTTCCTGATCATTGTCTATCCTCGCTTCCACCTGCTCTGGTCCGTCAACTTGACGATCTTTAGGGAAATTAAATGCTACAAGTTTTCCATACTCTGAAGCATCGCTCCTAGCGGCTAACCAGCCGACCATATTTGGCCTGCCATCAGGAGTGTATGGAATTAATTGGACAAATTCTTCCTTAGTTTCTCCAGGCAACCGCATAATGACGTAGTAAGGCTCCAAGGGTTGCAAACCTTCTTTTTGTCCAAATTTTTCTTGTGGAAAAGCCCACAAGTCCTCATTACCATAGAAATGTTGAGGATCTTCCATGTGGTACTTTATGTACTTTTCCGCTTGCACAGCGAAAAGTCCTTGAGGATATCTGACATGACTGTAAAGACCTTCAGGCATTGATTCAATGCTTGAAAACAGCGTTGGGAACATTTTTTGGTACGTGAGTGCAACTGGGTCCGTAGGATCCCAAAGGTAAAAGTGAAGATCGCCGGTATAGGCATCAACGACTATCTTGATACTGTTCCTGATGTAATTGTATTCTTCTAGCGTATCTGCTTCGTCGGTGGGTTGAGAGTATGGGAATTTATCCGAAGTCGTATAAGCATCTTGTATCCAATATAACTGCCCATTGCCCGCGACTATGTAGGGATCTTTGTCTAATTTAAGAAATGGAGCTACTGTGGAGACTCTATCCTCAACGGACCTTCTGTATTGAATTCTGCTGTTTTCGTTCAGCTGGTTACTTATAAGAATATTTATATCTCTCATTTGCCAAGCGTAAAGTAGCTTACGAAAGTATGAACCTACACCGACACCACCAGACCCCTCATAATTGGTAACTATGAGATCACCTTCCCCTGTTTGGTAATCAAGCTCTTGGGTATCAGTATTCACTATGACGTAGCCTTCTGAATTCTCGCCATAATAAATCCTGGGATTATTTACCATAATGTCGGGGGAGGCTCCTGCTTTCGGAGACGAGACAGGAATTTCCCCGTTCGCGGGGATGTCTTTAGCGAAAAATATTGGCCTGCCTTCGGGTGTAAACTCCGTAGCCGGGCTCATTGCAATACCAATGCCATGAGTGTAAAACAACTTTTCGTTAACCCATGTCTGGGCCTCTTCTTTTAGTTTTTCTGGAGCGACCTCTCTAGCAGCAAGCAAAACTTGTCTGTACTCACCATCAATGTAATACCTGTCAACATCGGCATCTTTAAAATCATAGTAAGGCCGAATTAATTGAATTTGCTTGTACACATTCGTCAGTGGCTTGTAATCCCATAGGCGTATGTTCTCAACTGTGGGAATGTTTTCCTGTATCAATTCGGGAGTGATTTCTCCTTCGGCTTGATAAAAAGTTTCATCTATAGCTTCCAAGCCAAAGCCAAGCTTGGTGAACTCTATATTTCGTTCTATGTATTTCTTTTCTTTAACAAATTCGTCAGGGTCTACTGAAAACTGCTGAACAACGGAAGGCCAAATAGTACCGAGTGCAATTATGAGAATCACCCAAATCCCGACTGGAGCCAAAGATAATCTCATTTTGCCCATAAATGAGCCAACCAGCATGATTATGGCAACTAGAACTCCTGTAATACACAAGATCAAAAATGCGGGTTGTCTGGCAAAAACATCCGCATAGGCAGCGCCAAAAACAATTCCCTGGTCCGACCTCACTAATTCCAGCCGATCAATCCAATAACCAGCCGAAATAATCAGGACAGCTATAGCGCCTAATACCAAAAGGTGATTGCGCAATTGAGTGGTTAAAACAAAAGCAGTCCCTCTAAGAGTGAAATTCAAAAATGCCAATGCCCCGGTTGCCACAATAGTCAGGGCAACAGCAATCAAAATCCATCCTTGCAGAAATGAATAAATAGGCAGTTCAAAAACATAGAAAGACAGATCGTTTTGATATAGAGGATCCGTAACCCCAAACTCAGCTGCGTTACTAAACCTGAGAAAAATCTCCCATTGAGAAGCGATCATGGAACCCAATACAACCGCTACTATTGCAGAGACCACGATGCAACCTATGAGGACCAATTTTCGTATTACACCAATTAGGTCATCTGGTAAAGCAGCTTCAATAGGACCGGTAGTTCTTTTATTTACATAGAAAAGATTTGCCAACATCAACGCAAAGACAAAAACAAATCCAACAACAAACAAAATTACCTTAGTCAATAACACCGTTAGGAAGACGTCTTCATAACCCAATTGTGAATACCAGAGGTAGTCGGTATAAATGCCTCTACCAAGCCATGAAAGGACAAAGACAGGTACCAAAATCAGTAGCAATGCTAGCCATTTCAACCGCCCATCAAATTTGCCTCTAATTGCAGACGTATCAAAATCAAATGGTGGGAATGGAGGATTAGCCATGTTTTAACCTTTGTCTATCAGCCTATACGAGTCCCGAGATTGCGACCCAAGACTACATCTTTTAAAGCGCCTGGAACTCGACCATCAATTATTTGTGAAATAGCCCCGCCGGCAAGTGCCTCAATACAGGCTTCCATTTTAGGTATCATTCCACCATCTATAACATGGGAAGCAACGAGTGAGTCGGCTTGCTTTTTGGTCATACGGGATATCAATCTTTTTGAAGAATCTAGTACTCCTTCAACATCTGTAAGGAACACCATTCTGTCGGAATGGATTGAAGAAGAAATATATCCTGCAACTGTGTCTGCATTTATGTTCAGCAACATATTTTCATCGTTTAAACTGGAATGAACTCCTACAGGTGCTATCACTGGCATATAGCCAGCTTCCAATATAGCCTGAATCGGTTCAATGTTAACCGATTTAACCTTACCTACATACCCTAATTCTGGATCTGCAATTTCAGCGCTTACTATCTTACCGTCAGCACCAGAAATACCGATTGCTTTACCACCAATGTTATTTATGGCAGCAACTAGAGATTTGTTGATCAGTCCAGTTAAAACAGCTACAACAATATCTAAACTCTGAGAATCCGTGACCCTCAACCCATTTACAAACTTAGGGCGAACTCCTTGTTTTTCCATCCATTCAGAAATCGTTTTACCCCCACCATGAACAACTACAAATCGGTCTCCCTTTGCTTGTAGTTCCACTAAGTCTGTCAAGGTTGTGTCATGGTTTCCGAGGGTGCTGCCGCCAATTTTCACCACAGTGAGACTAGGTGTCCTTTCTGATCCGAGACTGCTGTCTATGCCCTGGTCGGCAGAGTCCAACTTTTCCGGGTGATTTGAAGGATTCAAGATATCCATATGGTCATCGGTGGGTGAATGCTCTAATTCGTTAAACATTATCCATTACCTATGTACTATAGGCCGAATTGAATATCACATACTCCTCTGTCAAATCGCATCCCCATGCCGTTGCTGAACATTCCCCAACGTTGAGGCTTATTCTAAAATCCACTTGCTCGGAATTCATCGCACTAACAACAGCGTCCTTTAGGTAAGGAATTGCAATTCCTTCATGAACAATGTGAATATCGCTAATGAAAATATCTATCTCCCCTTCCTTGAGAGGGATTGAACTTTTCCCTAAAGCCATGACTAGACGACCCCAATTCGGATCTTTACCGTGTACCATGGCTTTCACTAAGGAGGAGGATGCTATTTCACGAGCCGCCTTCTGAGCGTCTTCAGTGGTATGAGCTCCTTCTACGATTACTTCGATAAGTCGCTGAGCTCCTTCACCATCTCTTGCCAGTTCCTTTGCAAGCTCGGTGCAAACATATCTTAGGGCCTCAACAAAATTATCAGACCCTTCAGAGTCTGCATCTATCTGAGCTGTTCCAGAGGCTCCGTTTGCCAGTACAATAACTGAATCATTAGTGCTCTGATCTCCGTCAACATCGATCATATTGAAGGAAAGACTCACTGCTTCGGAGAGTGCTTCCTGTAAAAACTTTGCATCGACATCTGCATCAGTAGTGATAAAGCACAACATGGTTGCCATGTTCGGATGTATCATCCCAACACCCTTTGCTGAACCGCCGAGAGTCACCGTCTTACCATCATGCTTAAACGAAACAGCCCTTTCTTTATGTTTGGAGTCTGTTGTCATTATTGACTTGGCGAAATCAGTCCCGCCTTCATCGGATAAGACTATGTTAGTAATATTTTGACGTATCAAAGCCATTGGTAGCTCAACACCTATCATGCCTGTGCTAGCTACATAAAGATCTTTACCAGACACTCCAGTGTGAGTGCCAGCTAATGAAGCTAATTCCTCGGCATCGGTTAGGCCTTGAGGGCCCACACTGCAATTAGCGCACCCGCTATTCGCGACAATACCTCTAGATGTCACGGCCGTCTTTCTTTCTCTGCTAGCGGTTACCGAAGGGGATTCAATGCTGTTTGTGGTAAAGGTTGCTGCTGAGTTAGCTGGTCTATCAGAAAGAACTATGCCCAAATCAGGAACACCTGCTTCGGTTTTCAAACCAGCATAAGTAGATCCAGCAGTAAAGCCAACTGCAGAAGTGATACCACCTTCGCTTATTATTTCAATCACGATAAGTTCCCCTTTTTCCAAAAGACTATAAGCCACCAGAAAAGCAGACAAAAAACGGCGGATCACGTCCGCCGTTGAAAGCCTCGGAATTATAGCATATAGGTACAAGACAGGTACGAAAATCCGATCTATCCTATGCTACAATCCGATCAATTAAGAGATGGATAATTGACCCATACTTAAACATACGAATCAAATTACCACTAACAATTGAATCCATGAAATGAATCCATGAAAAAGGCGAGTAATTATGACTACTGCAAAAAATCAGACAAAATACACATCCATTGGAAACAGGCCTGTAAGACATGACGGATACGACAAAGTCACAGGAAAAGCGCAATACGGTGCTGATGTTGACTTACCCGGTTTAATTCACGGAAAAATCCTCAGAAGCCCTCATGCACATGCAAAAATAATATCCATAGACACATCTGCAGCGGAAAACCTACCAGATGTTTATGCTGTAATCACTAATAAAGATTTCCCTGCACAAAAAGACGAAGCTGTATCGAAGATCCCTGGTCCAGCAATCAATTTAAAACAGCAAACTGCCAACATTTTGGCGGGAGACAAGGTTTTGTATAAGGGACATGCAGTGGCTGCAATAGCAGCAACAAGTGCTCATGCTGCCGAGGAGGCCCTAGCCCTCATCAATGTTCAATATGAAATATTGCCTCACGTCTCAACTGTGGAAGAAGCCATATCTGAAGGTGCCCCTCTCTTGCATAACCAATATAAGAACAACATTGCTAGTCATGACGTTCTGGAATTAGGAGATATAGAATCTGGATTCAGTCAAGCTGATCTTATAGTGGAAAGGGAATTTAGAACCTCCACCGTTCATCAAGGATATATAGAACCTCATTCTGCAACTGGTTGGTGGACTCCTAGCAATAAAATAACTGTTTGGGGGAGTTCCCAAGGACATTTTCAAATTCGCGATAGAACCTCCCTGGTCCTGGGTGTGCCTGTTTCTGACATTAAGGTCATCCCCATGGAAATTGGGGGCGGATTTGGAGGAAAAACAACAATATACCTTGAGCCTGTAACAGCTTTACTTTCGAAGATTACAGGTTATCCAGTAAAAATTACCATGTCCAGGTCTGAAGTATTAGAAGCAACGGGCCCAACATCTGGGTCTTATATGCACGTGAAATTCGGTGCAACAAAAGAAGGCAAAATAACTTCAGCCCAAGCTGATTTGAAGTTCGAAGCAGGAGCTTATCCAGGATCTCCCGTAGGAGCCGCTTCAAATTGCATATTTACACCATACGCCATCGATAACCTGAGAATTGATGGTTACGATATTGTCAACAATAAACCTAAAACAACAGCTTACAGAGCGCCAGGTGCCCCAATCGGTTCCTTTGCAGCGGAAACCTTAATAGACGAATTAGCGGAGAAAATTGGCATGGACCCGCTCGACCTAAGGATAATGAATGGTGCGAAACAGGGAACAACCAGGGCATCCGGAATAAACAATCCGCTAATAGGCTGTATCGAGACTTTCCAAGCAACCAAGGACCACGATCATTACAAATCAGAGAAAGCGACTAAAAAGATAGGCAGAGGCGTTGCTTCTGGCTTTTGGATCAATGGAAGCGGTGCTGCATGTGCCGTGGCTAACGTAAATTTTGACGGGACCATAAACCTTACTATCGGGTCCATGGATATTGGCGGACTCAGGCCTGTGGCTGCTCAGCATGTCGCCGAAGTTCTCGGTATTCCAGTTGAAAATATAAACCCTCAAGTTGGCGATACGGATACCGTAGGATACACCTCAATGACTGGTGGCAGCGGTGGAGCATTTAAAACAGGCTGGGCAAGCTATGAAGCTGCTCAAGACGTGAAAAGGCAAATGTTAGAAAGAGCCGCTGAAGTTTGGGAAACATCTCTGGATGACATAAAACTGGAAAACGGTTTTTTTATCCATTCATCTGACAGTGAACTCAAGATGTCCTTCAGCGAATTAGCCAGTCACCTTCCTGATACGGGTGGCCCCGTCGTTGGTAGAGCAAACCTAGACCCGCGTGGGCCCGGGAGCGCATTCGCAACCCACTTGGTCGACCTAGAGGTAGACACAGAAACTGGGAAAGTCACCATTTTGAGATACACGGCTGCGCAAGATGCGGGCACCGCCATTCACCCAAGTTACGTTGAAGGCCAGATTCAAGGAGGGGTTGTACAGGGGATTGGCTGGGCACTGAATGAAGAATATTTCATCAATGAATCAGGTGGGATGACAAACTCCAGTCTCTTAGATTATCGGATGCCTACATCATTGGATCTCCCTATGATTGACGCCTTGATCGTGGAAGTGCCAAATCCTCTCCACCCATACGGTGTAAGGGGAGTTGGCGAGGTTGCAATAGTTCCTCCGTTAGCTGCGATGGCCAACGCCATTTATGATGCAATCGGAGTACGAATGACAGAACTACCAATGAATCCGGCCGCGATAAGAAAAGCTATCAAGGGAGCATAATTTGCCAAAACGAATACTGATTACTGGAATGAGTGGTTTGATAGGCGGGTTGTTGAAAGAGCATTTGACCTCCCAGGGAGAGTATGAGCTTTCAGCCTTAAATAGGTCCGTGGTAAAAGATGTCCCAACACATTCAGCAGACATATCAAACCTAGATAAGATTCGCCCGGCCTTTGAGAACATCGATACGGTTGTCCATCTAGCTGCATATCTTGGTTCAGACAGTTTTGAAGAACAACTTCCTACAAATATAGTCGGAACCTACAACGTCTTTGAAGCCGCAAGACTGGCCGGTATAAAAAGAGTTGTTTATGCAAGTAGCGGCAGTACTGTGAGGGGAGTGGAGCACACATATCCATATAAGGAGATTGCAAACGGCCAATACAGTGCGGTTAAAGGACCAATACCACTTGTTACCCACAAAGACGTAAGACCAGGAGGCGTATATGGTGCAACCAAGGTCTGGGGAGAAGCTTTGGCCCGTCATTTCTCAGACGCCTATAACATGTCTATGCTATGTGTGAGGATAGGGTCAGTGACAGAGGCAGATAAACCTTCGGACCCAAGACAGAAGTCCATATATTTGAGTCATAAAGACGTATGCCAGATCCTTCAACTGTCCATAGATGCGCCAGATGAACTTAAATTTGATGTATTTTTAGCCACATCAAATAATCGATGGTCATATCGCGATCTGGAACACCCTCGGAACGTTTTAGGATACATACCAAACAGCTCTGCAGAGGATATTTAAATGGCATTAGTGATAGGAGTGACCGGGGCGATAGCCTGCGGAAAAAGCACAGCCTGTAAAATTCTAGAGAATCTAGGGGCGACACATTGCGACGCTGACAAATTAGTGCACAGGATGTATGACCCTGGCAAACCTGCATTTGATCGAATAGTTACCTCATTCGGGGAGGAAGTCATCGGGCCGGACGGCTACGTGGACAGGAAAATACTGGGATCTAAAGTGTTTGGCAATCCAGACGAAATGTCTAAGCTAACAACCGCCATCGGAGATATCAAAGGGGAAGTGAGAGGAGTGATGGATGATTGGAGAACTGCCCTTGAACCTATACAGGTAGGTCTAATGGAAGCCGTGAATTTCATAGAGGCCGGATACGGAATATACAGCGACGTGACTTGGCTCTTTGCCGTGGACGATGAAATTGCAATAGAAAGGCTAAAAAATAGAAATCATTTTAGCCACGATGAAGCCGTCCAAAGGCTATCAAGCCAAAAAAAATGGCAAGATAGGGCTGATGCTTCAGATGTTGTCACGATGAACAACGGATCCGTAGAAGATCTAGAGAAAGCCGTAAAGGAACAGTATCAAAAATTAACTGAAAAACACTCCAGTGGGCAACTAATGCCCTCAAAGTATCTCGCATGGTGGGAGAAAAATTCTCCCGCATAAAGACTATGACCTTAATTCCAGCCTCTTGAAAGCCTCTGCAACTTCAGCATTAACCTTAGGGCCATAGGCGGAAAACCTGTTTCTTATGCGTACGGTGCCATCAGCCTTACTACTAGACATTTGGCTAGCGTGGCAGTACAAAGCATTTATTTTGTCTTCAAAGTGATCGTCTATGTCGATGAAAGTATCGGGATCATCGGTACCCCATAAATACACCTCTAACGTTTTGTGAGGTTCCAAGCCTTCATCGATGAGATCTGGATATGCCAAATAATCTCGAGCATATGGAAAAACAGCGTCAAGCGCCACTCTCCCTGTAACAAAATGGTCTTGATGTCTAACCCATTTCCTCTCTGGATCTATGGTCAGTACTATATCTGGGCGGTGGCTTCTTATTTCTCGTACCAACTCTTTTCGGAAGGGTTCTCCGTTTTCGATGCCTTGGTCAGAGTGGTCAAGAAACACCACATTGGTCAGCCCTAGCACTTTTGCAGATTCCAATTGTTCCTGCCTACGGGTCGCAGCTATTTCCTGAGAACTAACATTCCGGTCACTAGTTCCCTTATCTCCATTAGTGCACACTACCAGCACTATATCCGCACCAAGTGAAGACCATTTGGCTATCGTTCCGCCTGCACCACTTTCAGCATCATCTGGATGAGGAGTTATAACTAAAACCCTCTTATCTCTCATATCTCTCATGTAAGTAAAGTTCCTTTCTGCCTTACTGGGTATTAGATTGTAGCCAAATTTTCCTTTCTTACCTTCGGCATAACTTCTTTACCAAATCTCTCCAACTGCTCTAGTATCACATGCTCTGGAGTCCCGATCACTTGCCCAACATTGATTGATTTAAGTGCGGGATATCTGTCTTGTATTTCCATTAATTTTTCGGCTATCGACTCTGGTGTCCCTACGAGCCAACTTCCTGATTCCACAGCTTGCTCCAAAGTTGGCAAATCTGCCTTCCTTGCATAAGCAGAACCTTTGGAGAGTTGATCGACTTGGTGATCAGTGAGGCCTTTTACCATTCCTAAGGGAGCAAACATTTTCAAGTTTTCTTCAAAGAAAGGCCTAGCCTCTTTGATTGCCTGTTCTTCGCTATCAGCAATGTGGAAAGTAAAACCGATACAAAGGTTTCCCCCTAAATCGGTCTCGATACCATGGTTGGCTTGTACTCTTTGCCATTCCTTAATGACTTTCTCACTACCTCCGCCTGGCGCAGCTCCTCCTCCTATTATTCCCTTAATTCCATGTTTAGCCATGAAAGAGAGCCCTCTTTCACTAGCACTCACAATCGGCTGCCAGCACTCTACTGGCCTTTGTACTGGTCTGGGGACCAAGGTAATCTCTTTGAGTTCGTATCCTCTATATGGCACCTGTGGAGGAATCACATAATTCTTACCCACATGTGAAAAGGAATCAGAATTGAAGGCTTTAAACATCACATCAACCTGCTCTTCAAAAAGTTCCCGATTTGCATCCCCATCCAACATAGGACTTCCGAAGGATTCAATTTCTCTGGCATGGTACCCACGACCCACACCAAACACTACCCTACCTTTCGTCAATATTTCAGCAGTGGCGTAATCCTCAGCCATCCTCAAGGGATGCCACATTGGGGAGACATTAAAGCCACAACCAATTCTTATATTGGACGTGAGGTGAGCCAGATGAACAGCCAACATCAGCACATTTGGTATACATTCGTAACCTTCTCGTTGGAAGTGATGCTCTGCCATCCAAAAAACATCATAGCCGTTAGTGTCCAAAACTTTAGCAATAGACTCAGCTTTGGAGTAAACAGTATTCAATTGTTCCTCAGAATACAGCCGGTCATTTGCAGGGGTGGAATCAAATCCCACCTCTTCCAAGTCAATATGTCCTGCATACAATGTCCCTACACTTTCAATCATCTATCTCTCCTCCTAACATTTTGTTGAAAATACCTATTATCTAGTTTGTATTTACGGTTATATAGCTCTTTTTGCCCGGCGATATTTAGTCACAAATGCGCGAGCTTCTTCACTATCCCAACCCTCGAAAATAGCCAATATATCTTTGGATCCAGGAACTGAAATTAACACAGAAGTATGAGGAGGACGATTAAGGTAACTACCTAAGGTTAAATATATTCCAGCAGTTACGCCCAACATTGATACAAGAAAATATAAAGACTCTATCCATTTATACAGGAAGTTCAGTACGTTAGTACCGAAGAAAAGATATGGTACTAACTGTAGTGCTATCAACGCAGAACCAACAACGAGGAACCTATACCCTAGCCATTTCCGGCCAGTTTTGCCGGCATTTTTCAGTTTTGGTTCTAGGCATTCATCCAAGGGCATATCGTGCCATCTGTCCGATATACGACCCGGTTTACTGGACACAAACACCCGCTGATTGGTCAACATCACAGTATCCCATTCGTCAATCATTTCTTCGCCAGGCAAAAGGTCCATTTGTTTTATTGCAGCTCCTCTATTTATAACAGTGGAGATTATACTTCAGGAAACAAATGATGTTGTCTAAACCCGCTAAGAAACTATTTACTAGAAAAATTGCTTGGATTTCCATGTTGACTCGTAACTCCGGCAGGTATAAACTTAATTCTTAGTTTGAAATAGGATGACTACAGAGATTTAAACATAAAGACCTATAGGATCCTGACTTCGGTCGGGGGATCTCCCCCGGCTTTTTTTTTGCACCTTAACAACTGAATTCTGTCGAATTATAACGAGTCCCGACCTCATTTATGAGGTCACGACTTTTGGTTTATTTATGCACCAAAAGTCAGGAACAGGCAAACAATAACAATAGAATTGCCTTAATGTGGGTCAAGTTATTAAGGGATTACGGTGGATGCCTTGGGTCCAAGAGCCGAAGAAGGGCGTGGTAAGACTGCGAAAAGCCTTGACTAGCTGTCTAACGAGCTTAATCAGGGATACCCGAATGGGGAAACCCGTCCTGGGTCATACCAGGACATTCTATAAGAATGGGAACCGCGTGAACTGAAACATCTAATTAACGCGAGGAATATAAATCAACCGAGATTCCCCTAGTAGTGGCGAACGAAAGGGGAATAGCCTAAACCAGGCGGGCTTAGTGGAATGAGGTCCTATGTCCGTTTGGGGTTGCAACACTTCTCCGCCCAAACCTCGAATGAGGGCGAAGAGTAAGAAATTTTTGAACTAGCCAAACGCACCTGGAAAGGACGACCATAGAAGGTGATAGTCCTGTAGGCGA
>RQOP01000022.1 GCA_008373095.1 SAR202 cluster bacterium
ATCGCGTGTTCCCTCACAAGGGGAACCGTGGGTTCGAATCCCACCCTCTCCGCCATGCTCGGCATTTTGTTTATTTAGAAATTCAGTGACAGATAAACTTTTGATATTGACGATTGGGTGTTTCGTTAAAGTATGATTGAGACCTGCGATTAAAACTTATTGAAAATTTTGTTCAATTAAGTTGTTTATTAGTGTAATTTTGGTGACAAAGAATAATGGCTAAAGACCTTGTTATAGTTGAATCTCCTGCGAAAGCTAGAACAGTGGGCAGATTCCTTGGTAAAAATTATGATGTGAAGGCCTCTATGGGGCACGTAAGAGACTTACCTAGGAAGAAGTTAGGTGTGGATATTGGGGATAATGGGTTTGTTCCAACCTATACAGTTTCCTCTGATAAGAGAAAAATTGTTTCTGAACTAAAAAAGGCAGCAGCCAGCGCGAACACCGTATATCTGGCGACAGACCCAGACAGAGAAGGTGAAGCGATATCTTGGCACTTGGTTGAAGCTGCAAAAATTGACCTGGATAAAACAAAAAGGGTCGTATTTCATGAAATAACGAAACCCGCAATTGAAGAAGCTTTCGCAAATACTCGCGACATTGATGTGGATCTTGTGGATGCCCAGCAGGCTCGGCGGGTGCTAGATCGACTGGTTGGTTACACTTTAAGCCCGGTACTATGGAGTAAGGTGAAAAAAGGTACATCAGCTGGCCGGGTTCAATCCGTAGCATTGAAAATGGTAGTTGATCGCGAAAAGGAAATTGAATCTTTCCAGCCTGTGGAATACTGGTCAATCGATGCTTTACTTGGACTTACCTCTGGTGAATCTGTGTTGAAGGCTGCGTTGACATCAATTGATAAGGCAAAAAAGAAGCCTGAGATAAATAATCAAAAAGAGGCTTCTGAAATACTCGATGATTTGAAGGGCACAGGCTTTAAGGTCAGTGAATATACAACGAAAGAGGGCAAGCGTAGGCCCTCAGCTCCGTTCATTACGAGTACCTTGCAACAAGAAGCTTCTCGCAGACTCCGATTCTCAGCCTCTCGAACTATGACTTTAGCCCAACAATTGTACGAAGGTATAGATATGGGTACTGAGGGAGTTGAGGGATTAATAACCTATATGCGGACGGATTCGACTAACGTCTCTGCTATTGCACTCACGGAAGCAAGTGAATATATAACCGGCAAATATGGTTCAAATTATGCCTTGGAGAAACCCAGGGTGTTTTCGAAGAGAGTTCAAGGCGCTCAAGAAGCACATGAGGCCATCAGGCCTACTTCGGTGCTGAGAACCCCTGAATCTTTGAGAGATAAATTAGATAGAGATCAATATCGTCTTTACGATCTAATATGGAAGCGTCTTGTTGCGAGCCAAATGGCGGAATCCGTTTATGATAGAACCACCATTGATTTGGATTCCAATAGCTCAGTTTCATCAAAAGTCTACACTTTTAGGGCGACGGGATCTGTGTTGAAATTTGACGGTTTCAGGATATTGTATACGGAAGCCAGAGATGATGAAGATGAAGAGGAGGAAAAAGGCCTTCCATTACTTTCCAAAGGACAAGAAATGTACTGTAATGACCTCATTGAAGAACAGCATTTCACTGAACCGCCCCCAAGATTCACAGAAGCATCCCTGATAAGAAATTTAGAAAGTGAAGGTATAGGTAGACCCAGTACCTACGCATCCATATTAGGAACCATCCAGGAAAGAGATTATGTGAGGAGGGAACGAGGTAGGTTCATTCCTACTAAATTGGGAATTGCTGTCACTGAATTTTTGAAAGAGCATTTCGAGGATATTGTTGATGTCGGGTTTACTGCTGGGATGGAGAAGCAATTAGACGACATAGCGGAAGGACTAATCCAATGGAACCCTATGTTGCAAGAATTTTATGGACCGTTTGATGAGGCCATAGAAACTGCCAAAGTGGAGGCAGTTAGAGTCCCAAGAGAAAAAATAGATGAGGAGAGCGACCAGGTATGTGAAAAATGTGAGCGCCCCATGGTGATAAGGGGTGGTAGAAATGGGAGGTTTATTGCATGCTCAGGTTTCCCAGATTGTAAAAATACCAAGCCACTTACTATCGGCATCAAATGCCGGGAATGCAATGTCGGGGAATTGGCGGAGAGGAAAAGTAAGAGAGGGATTTTCTTCGGTTGTACCAATTATCCAGATTGCAAATTTGCAGTTAATACCAAACCAATACCTAATCCATGTCCAGACTGCGATGGGGTGCTTCTGCCGTCCGGTAGAGACAACGTGAGGTGCCCTTCTAAAGAATGTGGATTCAGGGGTTCGATGTCGGAATTTGAGGAAGATGGGGAAGAAGCCAAGGTAGAACTGGCAGGCTAGTAAATGACTGCGGAAGATAATTGAGATCTTAACTACTGGCAAAAGTTAGAGTTCGTTAATATCCTTGTTTCATGTCAAATGGATTATTAGATAAAAACTTTGAGTCCTACTTGGACGCTTATTCAGAGTACCTACTTAGACATCGTGGATTATCTGATGCTACGGTGAGAACTTATGCTCAGGATTTGAACACGTTTGTTCATTTTTTGATGACTTTGAAAATTCATAAGTTCGACAGTGTGGACCGAAGGATTATTAGGAGCTTTCTAGTTTTTTTGGTTGATAGCGCCTACAAAAGATCGAGCATATCCAGAAAACTTTCCGTTTTAAGAGGTTTCTATCGCTGGTTGGTTTCTGAAGAACTTGCCTTGCTTGATCCTGTTCCTAGGCGCTCTGTGATGAAGAAAGAAATTAGGTTGCCTCGCTTTTTGTCCAGTGACGAGATTTCTAGGCTAATTGCTTCACCTAAATCAGGCGCATCAAGTGAATTGTTGGTCAATAGGGATATAGCGCTTCTTGAACTGATATATGCTGCAGGTCTTAGGGTCAGTGAGGTAAATTCAATGAACATAAAAGACCTCGATCTAGAGGCGAAAACCCTCCGAATTATCGGCAAAGGTGATAAGGAAAGAATTTCATTGATAGGTACTTCGGCAGCAATAGCACTAGAAAAATACATAAACCTGGACAGGGTAAAAGTTAAAAATGCCGATCAAACAAATGCGATTTTTCTAACTAGTCGAGGTTCACGGCTAAGCGTACGATCTATACAGAGTATCGTAAAGAAACATTCACGGTTGGCTGGTCTTGGGAATGAAGTTCATACTCATACCCTACGGCATTCTTTTGCAACTCATTTAATAAACGGTGGGGCTGACCTTCGGATTGTTCAAGATTTACTAGGTCACTCAAGTCCTGCGACGACTCAAATATATACCCATGTCACGGGTGTGGAGTCGAGGAAAAGTTATTTGGATGCCCATCCTATGGCTCAGGAATCCACGGAGGCAATCTAGATGAAGATATTGATTATAAATGGACCCAACCTTAATAACCTTGGTAAACGTGATGAATCTTATTATGGGTCTGAGTCTTATAAAGATATAGTGGAAGTTGTTGGAAATGAGGCCACAAAACTCGGCGTCGATGTTTCTTTTTTTCAAAGTAATTCAGAAGGAGAGTTGGTAACTTTTATCCAAAATGAATACAGTGCTTGTGACGGTATTGTAATTAATGCAGGTGCCATTACTCACTACGGGTTATCTTTGAAAGATTCTCTGTTGGATGCCGGGGTCCCTATAGTTGAAATACATATTTCCAACATACATCAACGGGAAGAATATAGAAGAAATTCTGTAGTTGAATCGTTAGCAGTTGGCCAAGTGGCTGGGTTCGGTACTCGAGGCTACGTTTATGCTTTGGAATTAATAGTGAATTACCTTGAAAATGCAACCTGAATATCGAAAGAGAAGAGACCGTCTAAAAAAAGTAATCGAGGGACTAAACATTGATGCACTTTTAGTCACTTCTTTAGTCAATGTGCAGTATTTGTGCGGATTTACCGGTAGTAACGGATTCCTTTTGATATCCGACATCCATGAAATACTTTTCACGGATTCTAGATATATTGAACAAGGTTCAGAAGAAACTTTTAATGAAATTGATGTTTCTTTGTCACCTGGTTTCAAAGGGCTAAATGGAGTTTCTGGGTTCAGCAAAATTGTGAATCTCGGATTCGAGTCTGAAAATATCAGCCATTCGGAATTTCTCATTATCAGCGAATTACTTACTGCTAGAACTAAATTGATTCCAACCAACGGAGTGGTCGAAAAATTCAGGTCGATTAAAGACGAAAATGAGATTGATTTTATAAAGAACGCAGCTTGTCTGGCAGATAGAGCTATTGTGCACGCTCTAGATTTAGTAGAGCCAGATATTTCTGAGTCTGATATAGCGTGGGTCATTGAAAAATTCTTGAGGGAGAATGGAGCTGACGACATAGCTTTTGACACAATAGTTGCCACTGGGGCGAACTCCTCAAAACCACACCATAGAGCAGGTCGTACTACTGTTAAACAGGGAGATCCTCTAATTATCGATATGGGCGCCTCAGTTAAAGGTTACAATAGCGATATCACAAGGACAATTTTGGTAGAAAGTCGGGACGAAAAATTTGACAGGGTATACGATTCAGTTCTTGAAGCCCAGATTGCAGCAATAAATGCAGTTAAGGAAGGTATTAGTGGTAAGGAATTAGATTCGGTGGCACGAAAGGTAATTGTTGATCGTGGCTACGGCGAATACTTTTCGCATGGATTGGGGCATGGGATTGGTCTTGCAGTGCACGAAATGCCTATGGTGGTACCTTCCTCCGAAATTCTAATGGAAGACGGAATGATTTTTACTATAGAGCCTGGAGTTTAT
>RQOP01000023.1 GCA_008373095.1 SAR202 cluster bacterium
TTTCAATTTGGAAAATTCGGAATATTTAGATTTAAGGCTGGCAGATGTCATAAGAGATTTTGAAATAATCCAAATGGCATCCGATTGTGTTGAGGTGGGAGAACCTATACAAGACGAAATAGAAATACCAGAGATAAGACGCTACTTAAGTGTAACTGCTACTCCCATAGGTTCTGGTTCCGGTGGTGGTGTGTTGATAACTGTGCATGATTTGACAAATATTCGTCAGTTGGAAAACACTCGGAAAGAATTTGTAAGTAATGTATCCCATGAACTTCGAAGTCCTCTAGCTTCGGTTAAAGCCATGGTAGGAAGTCTTGAAAGTGGGGCATTAGAAGACAAAAAAGCAGCCAACGATTTCATTGCTAGAATTGACAAAGATGTCGATAGGATGACTTCCTTAGTATCCGACTTGTTGGAACTCTCTAGGCTTGAAAGTGGGCAAGAAGATATTGAACTTGAACCCGTAGAATTGAGATCTTTAGTTGATGATTCCATTTCAATGGTCACAAATCAGGTGTTAGATGGTCCTGATATATTGTCCAAAATTTTTGAAAATGTGGAGATACTTGGCAATAAGCAAAAGGTAACTCAAATATTGCTGAATTTGCTCCAGAATTCAGTTAAATTTACTCCTTCTGGAGGAACTATAACTGTGGAAGCTAGATCAAATGGTGGATTTGTAGAAGTTTCTGTACTAGATACCGGTATTGGAATAGCAGCCGAACATTTACCTCACTTGTTTGAACGCTTTTACAAGGTTGATAAGGCACGTAGAGATGGTGGTACTGGTTTGGGTTTGTCCATCGTAAAACATATAGTGCAGGCACATGGTGGAGCAGTGCACGCTGATAGTGTCGAGGGAGAAGGGAGCGCTTTTTATTTCACTATGCCGCTACTTAAGACAGCCAACATTGAAAAAAATTAAAACCTAGGCCAGTCCAATTAATTCATAACTACACCTTAAATCCTCGTTAATATTTCGTTAAACCTACTCTGATCACCTCCTTTTACTATTTTTATGTGAATTGCAAAGAATGAATTTGGAAAAGAATATTTAGAAAGATCGAAGTTTTAGATGGAGATACCTATACAGTGAGAAACAATACTAACAAGGTATCGGTTTTAACCGTTGCTATTGTGGTTACCATGTTTTGGGTTTTGGTAGCCTGTGGAAGTGATCAAAAGGAACAAACAGCAGGTGGAGTATCGGTTACATCTGAATTGACAGGCACTATTGAGGTAGATGGTTCATCGACTGTCTACCCGATTTCTGAAGCAGTGGCAGAAGAATTCAACAAACTATATCCCAAAGTTAGGGTAAATGTGGGAGTTTCAGGTACAGGGGGAGGATTCAAGAGATTTACGGTTGGGGAAACGGACATATCTGGTGCATCTAGATTAATTCGGAATCCCAAAGAGACTAGCAAAGCGGAAGCGAACGGCGTTACTTATGATGAATTGAGACTTGGTACGGATGGACTTTCCGTACTGGTTAACCTAGACAATGACTTCGTAGATTGCTTAACTGTTGAAGAATTGAATGCAATCTGGATGCCGGAATCTACGATAAATAACTGGAGCCAGGTAAGGACCGGTTTCCCAGATCAAAAGATGAGGCTTTATGGCCCCGACTCTGATTCTGGAACCTTCGACTACTTCACCGAAGAGGTAAACGATGAAGTTCAAGCTTCTCGATCGGATTACACAGCTAGCGCTGATGATAATGTACTTGTCCAAGGAATTGCAGGAGACAAAGGATCACTTGGATATTTTGGCTATGCGTACTATCAAGAGAATAAAGACAAACTAAAGCTTCTGGCAGTTGATAGCGGTTCTGGTTGTGTTCAGCCGAACCTTCAGACCATACCTTCAGGTGAATACTCGCCATTGTCTCGACCTCTTTTCATTTACGTAAACGAAAAGAGTTACCAACGACCAGAAGTTAAGACTTTTGTCGACTTCTATATGGATAAGGGTCCAGATCTTACAAACGAAGTTGGATATGTGGCATCTCAAGATGCTGTTTATGCTGATAACAGAGATAGGTTAAAAAAATAGCAAAATTTCATGTAGGGATTTTTTGATAAAACTGGGCAGCAGTAGAGAAGCTTTCTGGGGTTGAAGATTTTGCTTAGTGGTTTTAGATATAAATGTATAGTCGATTGGAATGGATAATTTTATTGAAAATACTCGCTAGAAAACTCTACCAGATGGGACGGTAATCAAATTGTCAGGACTTGTGGATTCTAGAAAAAAGTTTTGGGTAAAACTTGAAGGATCTATTGTTAAGTGGCTATTTATGTCATGTGCGTTGGTATCAATACTGACAACATTGGGAATTCTCGTAATTTTGCTATACCAAGGGTATGGATTCTTCAAGGAAATAGGTATTTGGGAATTTCTCACAGGTACTAGGTGGACCCCTATACTGAAACCTCGCTCATATGGTGTTTTACCCCTTGTATCTGGAACTTTAATCGTAACTGTCATTGCTGCTTTAGTGGCTTTGCCTATTGGTCTTATGACAGCTATATTTTTGGCAGAATATGCCGCCGAGAAAGTTAGGAGAATAATCAAACCTATACTGGAGATTCTCGCTGGCATACCAACTGTAGTTTATGGGTATTTTGCTCTTACATTTGTCACCCCGCTTTTGCAAAATGTTATTTCTGACTTGTTAATCTTTAATGCATTGAGTGCGGGACTTGTAATGGGGATCATGATCATCCCAATGGTCTCTTCTCTTAGTGAAGATGCCATGATTTCTGTGCCTAGGAATTTGAGAGAGGCTGCTTACGCCTTGGGTGCAACTAGATACGAGGTTAGCTTAAGGGTAGTAGTACCGGCAGCGCTTTCAGGAATCATAGCTTCATTTATCATAGCTCTATCGAGAGCTATAGGCGAAACAATGTTGGTGACTATTGCTGCGGGGGCAACCCCGAAAATGACTTTGAATCCTTTGGAAAGTGTTCAAACGATGACGGCTTTTATCGCCCAAACTAGTATGGGTGAGCAAGCTGTAGGTTCTCTTGAATACAACACAATATTTGCAGTTGGGTTGCTGTTATTTTGCATGACCCTCTCCATGAATTTGCTTGGATTCTGGATCGTTAGACGGTTCCGGGAGGCATACTAAAATGAGTCAAGAGAAATTTGGCAAGACAGGTATAAACCCAAACCGCAAACTTAGAAAAGTGGTTGGAGCTTCAGTTTATATTTTATTTTTACTTTCTACCTGCGTAGGAATTGTTGGATTGGCCATTCTTATTTTTGACGTTCTAGACAAAGGTATTCCTTGGTTGAATTGGCAATTCATAACAGATTACCCGTCTAGAAAGCCGGAAGAAGCGGGCTTATTTTCAGCTTTGATGGGTACCATTTGGCTGATGTTCATGACGGCTTTATTTACTGTTCCTATTGGGGTAAGTGCTGCTATATATTTGGAAGAATACGCCCCTAAAAACCTTCTTACTAGGATTATTGAAATAAATGTTTCCAACTTAGCAGGAGTACCGTCTATAGTTTATGGTCTTTTAGGCATGAGCATTTTTGTTTATCAGTTTGGTAGTGACGAGATGTTCTTGGATAGGGTTCTTATCGCAGGGGCTTTAACTTTGTCACTATTGGTTCTCCCGATAGTAATCCTTGCTTCTAGAGAATCCATCCGTGCTGTGCCAGATTCATACCGTCAGGGTGCATATGCTATGGGAGCAGATAAATGGCAAGTCATTAAAGGGGTTGTGTTGCCTTCTGCATTTCCAGGAATTTTAACAGGCACAATTCTTGCTATGTCTCGGGCTATTGGTGAAGCCGCTCCCGTTATAGCAATCACAGCACTTGTTTATATAACTTACATACCCAAGCATCCCTTTGAGCGTTTCACTGTGTTACCAATACAGATATTTAACTGGGTTGCGAGGCCTCAAGACGATTTTAGGTCTTTAGCTGCTGCTGGGATAATAGTGTTACTTGTCATGCTGCTAACTATGAACGCGATAGCAGTTGTTTTGAGAAATAAATATCAATCCCGGTCGGAGGAATAGATTGGCAGAGACTATTGTTTTAAGTGTTAAAGGTTTGAATGTTTATTATGGAGATTTTTTAGCAGTTAAAGACGTTAATATGGATATAAAGAGGGAAAGCGTAACAGCTTTAATTGGTCCGTCAGGGTGCGGTAAAAGCACCTATCTTCGGTGTCTTAATAGAATGAACGATTTGATTATGGGAGCATCAGTTCAAGGGCAAGTTTTGTTTGAAAACCGAAACATATACGATTCAGATGTGGATGCAACAGAAATACGCTCCAGAATTGGAATGGTATTTCAAAAGCCAAATCCTTTTCCAAAGTCAATTTATCAAAATATTGCCTTTGGACTTAGGGTAAATGGATTTTCAGGTGATATGGATGAGGCTGTAGAGAAATCTTTGAGACAGGCTGCTCTATGGGATGAAGTAAAAGATAGGCTCAATGATAGTGCCTTCGCTCTCTCCGGTGGACAACAACAAAGACTATGTATTGCTCGCGCCCTCGCTGTTGAACCAGAAGTGGTTTTGATGGACGAACCAGCTTCCGCTTTGGACCCTATTGCTACGTTGGCAATTGAAGACTTGGTGAGAGAGTTGAAAAAGACCTACACAATCGTGATAGTTACCCATAATATGCAACAAGCAGCCAGAGTTTCTGATGAAACGGCCTTTTTCATGGTAGGAGAAGATAGATCGGGATATCTTGTAGAGCAGGATGATACCCAGAAAATATTCACCAATCCTACACATCAAAGGACAGAAGAATACATAACTGGTCGATTTAGTTAGAGGGGGTGATATATGCCAAGAGAAGATTTTGAAAATAACCTGAAGGTTGTACAAGATGACCTGATCCAGTTGTCAAGTATGGTGGAGAAATCAGTCTTTAAATCGATTGATGCGCTTCGTAATCGAGATATTGCTGCCTCCCAGCAAGTTATCGACGACGATGATGCCATAGATGAAAAGCAACAGGATATTGAAAATAGATGTATAGAATTAATAGCTTTGGAAGCACCAATGGCAGGAGATTTACGAGTAATCATTTCCGTGATGATGATGGCCACTGAACTTGAGAGGATAGGCGACTATGCAGAAGGTATAGGTAAAATCAGTCTGGCTATGGGGGACCTTCCTCCTTTAAAGCCACTAATTGATATTCCCAGGATGGCCGATATATCCACAGATATGCTCAGAAGAAGTACCGAAGCATTTATAAATAGGGATACAGATTTAGCAACCTCGGTTCGAGAAGATGATGACGTTGTCGATGAACTTTACAATCAGGTATATAGAGAGCTATTGACCTTTATGATGGCAGATCCTAGTAGCATACAAAGAGCTACTTATTTGATTTGGGTGGCTCATGATCTTGAAAGAGTTGCTGACCGAACAACAAATATGTCAGAAAGGGTTATATGGTTGGTGACTGGAAAGAATCCTGATTAGAATAATCGTCGCTATGTGACCGGATTCTCTAGAGCATTGCCTAATTTACCGCCGATATTTTCGGCTATTTCTTCAATTGTTGGGGTATTGCTAGTTTCTTTTTCAATCGAAGTAACCACACAATTTTGTATTCCACATGGGATTATATGATCAAAATAGGAGAGGTCTGTAGTTACATTTAAGGCTAATCCGTGAGAAGTAGTCTTTTTACTAACCCTAACTCCTATCGCTGCTATTTTTCGGTTTTCCACCCATACTCCCGTCGGCATGTCGTTTTCATTGGCAACAATGTTGTAATCGGAAAGGCAGCCAGTAATAGCCGTTTTTAAGGTATTTACGTATTCAGAAGGATTAAGTTTAAGGCGATCTAATTTTATTATTGGATAGACTACTAATTGTCCTGGTCCATGATAGGTAACTTCCCCACCGCGATCAGTGTTTCGTATCTCAATGTCTAGGCGTTTGATATCTTCATTATTTATCAAGATATCCTCGGGTTTACCCATTCTGCCCAAGGTATAAGTATTGGGGTGTTGGAAAATTAATATCTCATCTTTTCCACCAGCAGATACAGAGGAATGAGTTTCTTGTTGAATGGTTTGACCTATGTCATAGCTGACCAGGCCATGGTATGTAGTCAGCATTATGGCCCCAAACTAGTAAATTTGTGTTTCTGAATTGATATTTTCCAACAAATTTTTTACTGACATACTGAACGCACTTGCTTCGGCACCATCCATTACCCTGTGATCAAAGGAGAGGCATATATTCATCATTGATCTTATAGCTATAGCATCCGCCGCAATTATCGGGCGTTTCACAATGGCTTCTGTAGTCATAATCGCTGATTGGGGATGATTTACCAAGGGTCTTGAAGATACTGAACCCAAGGCTCCTGTGTTATTCAAAGTAAATGTGCCGCTCTGTACTTCGGACAAATCTAATTTGCCATTCTTGGCCTTCGTAATTAGATTTTCCATAACGCCTGCCAAGCCCGCTATACTAAATAGATCAGCGTTATGGATAACTGGTACCACCAGTCCATCTGGGGCTGCAACAGCTATCCCAATATTTATATTTTTCTTTAGAATAATTCCTTCTTCTGACCAAGAAGAATTTAATAGAGGGTTTTTCTTTAAAGATTCTGCAACGGCCTTCACCACAAATGGTAGATAGGTGATGTTGATACCTTCTTTAGCCATAAAAGATTCTTTTATGGATTCTCTTCTGAGTACCATTCCTGTGACATCTACGGCAACCTCACTCCACGCTTGAGGAATTAATGTAGCGCTTTTTACCATGTTGGCCGCTATCATTCTTCTGATTGGGCTGAGGGTAATTTTTTCTTGGTCTTGTCTTGGTGTGGATGCTGCTGTTTCCTTGACTATAGTCTGTGATTCTAGTGTATTAGGTTTGGATTCAATGAACGCTGTGACGTCTTTCCGTGTGATTCTTCCGTTTATTCCGGTCCCTACCACTTGCTCGAGGTCAATATTATTCTCTTCTGCCAGTCTTAAAACGGCAGGGGAATACCTACTTTTCGGCCGGTCTTTTATGGATGGATCTGGTTGAGGTTTATCTTGACTGATTGGGCCTCCCGATCCTGTTGGGCCAACAGGTGCAGCATCTTTTATCAATACTCCTGTTGTGCCAATATTTTCCTCTTGAAGGTTCGAGTATGTATCTGAATTGATCGGTGAGTTTTCGGATTCTTTGGTCTCAATGTCAGCGATCAGTCCACCCATTGGTACTGTATCCCCTTCATTAGCTATTATCTCCCTAAGGACACCCTCGACAGGTGAAGGAAGCTCCATATTTACCTTATCGGTTATTACTTCAACTAGAGGGTCATATTTTTCCACCTTGTCGCCAACGTTTTTTAACCACCTGCCTATGACGCCTTCAGTGACAGATTCGCCGACTTGTGGGAGTTCTATCTTCATCTTTACTAATACTCTGCCAGTTTATTTATTGCTGTGGATATTTTTTCTGTGTCTATCATAAACATGTTTTCGAGAGGCGGACTAAATGGCATAGCTGGTACCTCAGGTCCGCCCAATCTCACTACCGGAGCATCCAGATATTCAAAGGCATGCTCCGAAATTAAAGCAGACACCTCAGATCCAATACCTAGCGCTTGATTATCTTCGTAAACTATAAGTACTTTTCCTGTCTTTTCCACCGTGCCAATGATGCTTTCCACATCTAGCGGTCTTACAGTCCTAAGATCCAAAACTTCTACACTAATATTTTTTGATGCCGCCAGCTGAGCTGCCTCCAGGCAATGATGTACCATCAATCCATATGTGATGATGCTTAGGTCGTCTCCTGATTTTTTGATATCTGCCTTGCCTATGGGAATGGTATATTCTTCCTCCGGCACCTCTCCTTTTACTAGGCGGTATGTCCTTTTGTGCTCAAGAAATATGACTGGATCATCGTCTCTAATAGAAGCTTTTAAAAGGCCTTTGGCATCATACGGAGTCGAAGGGGTTACAACTTTTAAACCCGGAGTATGAGCAAATAATGCTTCGACGCTTTGAGAATGGTACAAGGCGCCCCTGACACCCCCACCTTGGGGGGCTCTCAGTACCATTGGGGCCTGTAATTTGCCTTCTGTTCCATATCTCACTTTCGAGGCTTCACCAACGATCTGGTTTATGGTTGGCCAGATAAAATCAGCAAATTCTATTTCAGCTATTGGCCTGAGGCCGCTCATTGCCGACCCTAAGGCGATCCCTGCTATGGAAGATTCAGCAAGTGGTGTGTCAATGACTCTTTCTTCTCCAAATTCCGATAAAAATCCATCCGTTGCTAGAAAAACCCCTCCTCGTGCTCCAATGTCTTCCCCCATAACGAAAACTCGTTCATCTTTCCTCATTTCCTCGCGCATGGCGTCTCTGATGGCTTCCAGTACGGTTATAACTGGCATTTTCTAACTACTCCGAATAAACATGTTTATGAAAATCTGTTGTTTCCGGATAAGGAGCATTTTCAGCTTCTTCTGTCGCCATGTTAACTATGGTTTTGGCATTTTCACGAATCGCTTGATCTTCTTTTTCGTCCAAAATATTTAGTTCAAAAAGCTGCTTACTTAGTAGCTGCAAAGGATCTCTTTTCTTTGCTTCTTCGATCTCTTCAGCCGGTCGATAAATCGAATCGTCGTCGTCACTAGTATGAGGTAGATAACGTTCCACGTTTGCTTCTATCAATGTAGGCCCCAAACCTGCCCTGGCCCTCGAGACGGCTTCAACAGTCGTTTCATAGACGGTGACAATATCGCACCCATCTATTTCGATACCGGGCATTCCATATCCTTCAGCCCTTGAAGCCACGCTATCCACAGCCATCTGTTTCGATAGGGGAACGGATATGGCGTACCCGTTGTTTTCGCAAAAAAAGATAATTGGAAGTTTGTGTATAGCCGCGAAGTTCATTGCTTCATGGCAGTCGCCGGCACTGGAAGCACCATCACCAAAATATGCCACTATAACTCGATCTTCTTTTTTCATTTTTGCAGTTAATGCAGCCCCAACAGCTTGAGGTATGTGGGTTGCGATTACATTGGAGAGATTAATAACTCCATATTCTGGATGCGCTCCGTGTGTAGGGAATTGTCTGGCGCCACTTAGTGGTTCTCCTTCTTTTGCAACAAAGCCTTTGATTATTTCAGCAGGAGTTAAACCTAAGGTCAGTAATACAGCAAGGTCTCTGTAGTATATGTAGCATTGATCGTAGCCTTTCCGCAGAGCCGCTACGGAACCAATCTGACCTGCCTCGTGTCCCTGAGAGGAAGCCACAATAGCAGCTTTTCCTTGTCGGTTTAACATCCATATTCGCTCATCTAGAGTTCTACAAAGAACCATCTCTTTGTACATATCCAAAAGTTGATCGTTTTGTATTTCTCTGTTTGACTGAGCTTTTGTACTATTGGCCAATTTTGTGCCTGTGAAATGAATCTGGAAATTTCAAAGTTATAGAGGCATTATATTGAGGATGTAAGAGAGAGGTCAAAATTATTTAAGGTTGCATCCAGTAACTGGGTCTAATCAGACGATCGAAACCTGTAACCTACGTTCCATATAGTTTCTATGTAGGGATTTTCCGAATTGATTTCTATCTTGCTTCTAAGTCTTCTGATGTGCACGTCGACTGTTCTAGTACCGCCAAAATAGTCATATCCCCATATTTGGTTCAACAATGTTGCTCGGTCGTACACCCTACCCGGATTTGATGCTAGTAGTAGTAAAAGCTCATATTCTTTAAATCTGAGGTTAATCCTGTTGTTATTAATCAGTACCTCATAGTTAGACGGGTTGATTGTAAGATCCCCTCTAATTATGTGCTCATCTTCCGTAGTTGTAGCTTTTGATTTTCTTACCGAAAAAATTGACCTTACTAACAATTCTTCCTCATGAAAAGGGTCAACTATAAAGTCGTTGATATCCATTTCAATATCGAGAGATATGAGGTCGTCGGTCGATACAATTGCCAAGGTGGAGATATTATTCGATTTACACTGGTCCAGCACGCTGGAGACTTGCGGCCTTTTCAGGCGAGCCAAGTAAATTAGAACCAAAGGAGTGTAGTCTGCGGAGTCAGCCCGATCTTTCAAGGTATCTAGATCACTAGCGCTGTAGACAAATATTGGTGTAATCGACTCTTCTTTTAAAAGCCGATTTATATCATCTCGGGATAGTTCGTTGGATTTGTCGTGCGCTATATTCATATCCCTTAAAGCTTAAAGTGCGTTTTGCACAACTTCAAATAATTTAACTTGGTGAATGAAGATCTGACAATGAAGAAAATTTGTTCATTAATTCAAGGTTGTAGATTATAGCAAACAAAACCACGAGTGCAGGTATTTAATATCAAATCTTTGCCCCAACCTGTAGGTGTAATGTACTATTAAAAGTCCTAATAGTTTATCTAAATTGCGTTTTGGCTAATAAATAATCCAAGTAAATATATGGAGAGAAATAGATGAATATGCGTTCCATGAGAAGCATGTTTATATATCTTTTAATAGCTGTCGGAGTGATGGCTATATTTCTGACGGTTTTTAATGAGCCATTTGGGGGTTCTTCAGAAATACCGGTAAGTAGGGTAATTTCCTTAGCCTCCGAAAATAAATTGGAAACTATTGAGATAAATGGGGATACTCTCACAGCAGTGGGATATGACGGGTCTCGCTACACCTCAAGGAAAGAATCTGGATCGAGCATTTTGGAGCAACTTGAGGCGGCTGGTGTTAGCAGTGGGCCAGGTGGAGTGGATGTTTCCGTTCGTGGAAGTGGTGGCCTAGGAAGTCTATTCGGTATATTGATCAATTTCCTCCCTATCATATTTTTTGGTGCTATTTTGCTGTTTATGATGAGGCAAGCACAAGGGAGTACAAGCCAGACTTTCAGTTTTGGTAAATCTAAGGCGAAAGTTTTTGATAGTGATAATCCCACTGTAAGTTTTTCTGATGTAGCAGGAGTGGATGAGGCTAAAGAGGAACTACAGGAAGTTGTTGAATTTCTAAAATCACCGGAGCGGTTTTTGGCTTTGGGAGCAAAAATACCTCGAGGTGTGCTACTGATGGGGCCACCTGGGGTAGGAAAAACCCTCCTAGCTAAAGCTGTTGCAGGTGAGGCTGGAGTGCCCTTTTTCTCGATTAGTGGTTCTGAATTCGTCGAAATGTTTGTTGGAGTTGGTGCCTCTAGAGTAAGAGACTTATTTGATACAGCAAAGAAAAATGCTCCATGCATTGTTTTTGTGGATGAAATTGACGCCGTTGGTAGACAAAGAGGGGCTGGATTAGGGGGCGGACATGATGAAAGAGAACAGACATTGAATCAGATATTGGTTGAGATGGACGGATTTGATACTGGAACTAACATCATCGTTCTTGCTTCGACGAATAGACCAGATATTCTAGATCCTGCGTTATTAAGGCCAGGTCGATTCGACAGAAGGGTCACATTGGATAGCCCAGACGTAAAGGGCAGGGAAGAGATTCTCAATGTACATTCAAAGGGGAAACCCATTTCAGAAGGCACTGACATGGAAGCAATCGCCAAGCAAACGGCGGGATTCAGTGGGGCTGATTTGATGAATCTGCTAAATGAATCTGCTATTTTGGCTGCTAGGCGGGATAAAAAGACTATTACCTACGATGAGATGGCAGAGTCTATAGATCGGGTGATAGCCGGTCCAGAAAGAAAGAATAAGGTGGTTAGCGATAAAGAGAAAAGAATGGTTGCTTATCATGAAGCTGGTCACGCTTTGGTAGCTCACCTTCTCCCACACGCAGATCCCCCTTATAAAGTAACTATAGTGGCAAGGGGCCAGACAGGAGGACACACTCGGTTTCTACCAGAAGAAGAAACTCAACTCGTTACACAGAATCAATTGGAGGCTAGATTGGCTGCGGCCTTAGGAGGTAGGGTGGCGGAGGAATTGGTTTTCTTTGAAGTTACTACTGGAGCTGGTAATGATTTAGAGCAAGCTACGAACATTGCAAGAGCGATGATCACTAGACTTGGTATGAGTAAAAAGCTAGGTCCTAGAACCTTCGGTAAACGAGAAGAATTAGTGTTTTTGGGTAGGGAAATTTCGGAACAGAGAGACTATAGTGACACTGTTGCAGAGACTATAGATGATGAGGTACATGGGTTAATACAGCACGCATACGATATTGCCAAAAATGTAATAGATACAAACATGGGTAAATTGTCAGCGCTGGCATCTCATTTGGTAGAACATGAAACCATCGAAGGCGACGAACTCAAAGAACTTCTTGATCAAGCGCCAGCGGTATCAGTTAATTAAAGTAGAAGAGTCAGATTTAACTTCCAGATGTAAATCCGATTTCGGGCAATACAATTTTAAGAGCGTTTAATGCACCGTCTATGTCCGCTTCCGTAGTCTGCCCCATATGGCCAATTCTAAAAATTTTGCCAGCAAGGGAAGCTTGGCCTCCAGCAAGCACAACGTTATGATCTTCCCTCATTTTAGATACAAGTTTTGAGCCGTCTATGCCTTCTGGAACAGTCACTGCGGTGCATGTATTAGAGGCTATTTTGTCGCTGTTTGGGAAAATAGTTAGTCCTAATTTACTTATTCCATCTCTTGTGTACTGGCCTATTGATGCGTGTCTTTCAAAAACGGATCCCATACCTTCCTCAACAATTTGATTAAGGGCTAAGTCCAGAGCAAACATGCATGACACTGACGGAGTGAAGGGTGGCTGCCCTATTTCGTAATATCTTTTATATTCGGCCATGTCTAAATAGAACCTTGGCATAGTCGATTCCGCATGAGCTTCCCATGCTTTCTCACTGAAGCTAATGAATGCCAACCCCGGAGGCAGCATCCAGCCTTTTTGAGAAGCGGTAGCTACCACATCTAATTCCCAATTATCAGTTTCCAGCGGAAGTGAGCAAACACTGCTTATTCCATCTACCAAAATTAATTTGTCATATTCTTTTTTAACCACGGAAGCTATGGCTTCAAGATTGTTCGCAACGCCAGTAGAAGTTTCGTTATGTGTGACCATTACCGCTTTTGCGTCGGAATTTGCATTTAGGCAATTTCGAAGGACATCAAGGTCAACATCTGAACCAAAAGGAAATTCCAGGCTTACCAGATCTATCCCGTATCTCTCCGATATGACTCCGAATCTATTTCCAAAAACACCAACAGTCGCATTTATAGCTTTGTCTCCTGGAGAAAGAGTGTTTACGACGGCTGCTTCCATTGCGGAAGTCCCTGAACCTGTGATTATGTAAACGTCGTTTTTCGTGGAAAAGACGGTTTTTAACCTATCGGTGGTTCTGTAAAGAATTTCCTTAAATTCAGGTCCCCTGTGATTTATCATCGGGGTTCCCATCGCCTCCAATATATCGTCGTTAACGGGAATTGGGCCAGGAATTCTAAGATTAACCAATTTCTTCCTCCGCATCAGTTCTAGATGCCAATACTACATATGAAAACAAGCCCGAAAATTTTATCATAGCCAGATGGTTACTTAAACAATATTGAGCTGAACCAAATATTAAATGAGTTTAAGGTATCTTCTACGCCCTGCTCTAAGAATTCCTTTGTCTAGGTCTGCTACATTTTCATTTTTAGTGACAGCAACGTCGTTGATTTTAACTGCTCCTTGATCAATAAGCCGGCGGGCCTCTCCTGTACTGGTGGTAAGTCCAGAGTCAACCAGTAAGTTGCTAAGTCTCAAATTTACAGCGTCCTCTCCTGAGGGAACAGTATATTCGGGTATGTCATTTGGAATTTCGCCACCCTGTACAGTCTTTTCAAAAAACTCCTGGGCTAGTGAAGCAGCTTTTGAATCGTGAAAATCACTTACCAACTTGTGGGCTACGGTCTTTTTCAATTCTATTGGGTTAACCGACATACTATTCAAAGATTTTTCAATTTCCTTTATTTCAAATGTTGGTGTGTCAGTGAGCCAATCGTAATATGGCAGAATCATAGAATCTGGTATTGACATAACCTTGCCGAAAATTTCTTGTGCAGGTTCGTCAATGCCTATGTAGTTCCCTAAGCTTTTACTCATTTTTTGAACGCCGTCTGTTCCTGGAAGCAGGGGCATTATGAAACACTGTTGTGGTTTCATACCTCGCATTTGCTGTAGTTCTCTGCCAACCAGTAAGTTGAATTTTTGATCCGTTCCTCCGAATTCAACGTCTGATTCTATTGCTACAGAATCGTATCCCTGTAGTAACGGGTATAGAAGTTCCGTAATAGATATGGGCTGGTTTTCTCCAAATCTCTTTGCGAAATCTTCTCGAGCCAATATCTGTGCTACGGTAAATTTACTCGTCAACTCGATTACATTTGTAAGTGTAAAAGGACCAAACCACTCGCTCTGCCACCTAATTTCAGTGCGGTCTTTATCAACAATTTTGAAGAATTGGTCTAAATAAGTTTGAGCGTTGGCATGGACCTCTTCTATTCCGAGCATCTTTCTTGTTTCAGACCTACCGCTCGGATCTCCAATTTGGGCAGTCCAATCCCCCACTATTAGAACAACTTGATGTCCCATTTCTTGCAACTGCCTTAATTTTCTTAATCCAACCGCGTGTCCTACATGAATGTCTGGAGCGCTCGGGTCAAATCCCATTTTCAGTCTCATTTTTTGACCAGAATTTAATCTGTCGAGGAATTCAGACCTTACTATTATCTCTTCGACTCCCCTATTAAGGACGTCTTCTTTTTCAGTGAGAGGCATTTCTAATACCTTTACATTAGTTTAATTTTCATACAGGTATGGGGCCAAATGATGTTTTTATAACGGTTTTATTGGAGTTCACCTGATTTTACGAGTTTTCTTACAGCTGAAACATCTACATTCATCTGAACTAGTAGATCATCTACATTCTCAAACGAAAGCTCATCTCTTAGCCGATCGAAGAACTCTATTGATATTTTTTCTCCATAAATATCTTCGTCAAAATCTAGTATATAGGTTTCAATGGTTTGTTCCTTTCCGTCGAATGTAGGATTTGTTCCTACACTAGTGGCAGCTGGGTACCTGCTACCTTTCACTGTTGCTACTGTTGCGTATATGCCGTTTGCAGGGATGCAGATATCTTGGTTAATGGTTAAGTTCGCTGTTGGAAATCCCAACAATCTACCTCTCTTCATCCCGGTAATGACACAACCTTGAAGAGAGTATGGCCTACCAAGCATAGTTGAGGCTTTTTTAACGTCTCCTACAGATATCAAATTTCGCACTACGGTACTTCTAATTTGGGTACCCGATTTTTCTTGGACCTCTATAATTTCTAAAGTGAACCCAATCTCTTCTCCCAAAGCGGACAACCGATCAACCCCTGCCTCCCGGTTTTTACCCATTTGAAAATCAGGGCCAACCACCAATCCTTTCATGCCCAATTCGCTTTTTAGTAGGCCTAGAAAATCTTTAGCTGAGAATTCTGCCAGAGCCGAATTAAATGTAATAGCAGCTACAAAATCGACACCTGTGGCTTCCAATAGATCGAGTTTTGTCTCTAAATTGGTTAGAAAATTCGGTTGAAATTTAGGATTTATAACAGTTGCAGGATGGTTTTTAAAGGTCACGATTCCTGCAGATTTTCGATTCTTTCTTGCAGACTCAATGAGTCTTTTCATTAAATATTTATGTCCTAAGTGGACTCCGTCAAAAACCCCGACGGTTACAAATGAGTCCTGAAGCTCTTTTTCTATATTGAGTTCTTGAAATAATTCCATGAATTAATGTTTTCAATTATGGTGGTGGTGTCTGATTTGCCTAGTATGTTTAAGGTCGTTTTATGATGCCTATAAAACCATCCAATAAAAGCTAGCATGCCGAAAAATCTCGGTCAAGAAATAGTTGGCTTCGTATATCAAAGATAGTTGCTGTCGGTATTACGGCCCTTCGTCCCAATATTGGGCCAGATTGCGGGCAGGAAATTGTTTATAAGGGTATTTCTCTAGTTTTTCTTCTATCAAACTCATCCCAAGACCAGGTTCAGATGGGAGTTTAATGTAACCATCCTCAACCTCGAATGGATTAGTAGATATATCCTTGCCTAGTTTCTCAAAATTCACGAAATATTCTGTGATAAGGAAATTAGGTATAGCTGCTGATACTTGAATCGTGGCTGAAAGACCCAACGTCGTACTATTGTAATTATGCGGGGAGACAACAACATAGTAAGGTTCTGCCATAGCCGCGATTTCTTTTAATTCTAAAATGCCTCCAACGTTACATACATCTGGATTAATTATGTCTGCTGCTTGTTTTTCAAAGACATCTCGGAATTCAAATTTGGTGTAGAGCTCTTCTCCTGTTACCACAGGTATGTTGATGTCTTTTTTTGCTGAGGCAAGGGCATCCACGTTTTCGGCAAGAACTGGTTCTTCGAACCAAAATGGACTGTATTCTTCAATTTCTCTCGCTATTTTCACTGCATGCATTGGGGCAAGTCTTCTATGCATTTCTACTAAAATATCAATGTCTGGACCAACTGCCTGTCTAACAGCGCGAACATTTTCTACAGCCTGTTTCTCTACTTTTTTGTCCACGAAAGTCCGCCATGGGCCAGGGATAGGGTCAAATTTCATCGCGGTGAAGCCCATATCAGCTACCTTTTTGGCTTTTTCTGATATTTCCTTTGAATCCCAATTACCGCCGCCCCATCCATTTGCATAAACTCGAATTTTATCCCTACAAGGACCGCCAAGTAGCATATATGTTGGAACATCACACACTTTTCCTGAAATATCCCACATAGCCTGCTCAAGTCCACTAATGGCGCAGTACAAATCCATTGCACCTCGCCTTCCAGAAAAATCGTCAAAAGACATTTGAAGAAAATGCTTTATATGCATTGGATTTCTACCGATTAGGTATCTCTTCAACTGGTCTATATGTGAGACCACCTGTTTGTCACGGTCAGCTTGCGTGTAGCACTCGCCCCACCCATGTATTCCCTCATCAGTGTCTATTTTCACAAAACATAAATTTTTCCCTACCCCTGGATGAATTATGTAATGGTTAATGTCAGTTATTTTCATGACTACCTCTTTGGTGAATTTGTCGGCAAGTAATTTGGTTTTATTGGGCTGTCCACCCTCCGTCAACAACAACTTCGCTGCCTGTTACGAAGGAGGATTCATCTGAAGCCAGATACAAGACAGCGTATGCGACCTCTTCAGGTTTTCCATATCTTCCCATGGGTATTCTCCTCAGCATGTCCTGGAACGAATCTGCGTCATCTCTTATATCGGCCGTCATATCTGTTTCGATTGGTGCCGGATGTATGGAATTACACCTTATGTTATCGGAGGCGTACTGGATGGCAACAGACTTTGTTAGTATTCGGACTGCTCCTTTTGAAGCTTGATATTGAGGGCTAATATAATCTGCCCCGACCAGTCCCATTTGCGAGGAAATATTTACGATGGATCCTCCCCCTGAATATTTCATTGCTGGGATAGCTGTTTTTATTCCGAGGAAGGTACCTTTGGTATTGATATCCATGACTCGATCCCATTCTGGTTCGGATGTTTCCAGTAGCATCATTCTTGATGTAACTCCAGCATTGTTCACTAGAATATCTAGTTTCCCAAATGCCGATGTTACTGTGCTGATAGCTGATTCCCAATCTGAAGCCTTCAACACATCAAGGTTTGTAAATAAGCACCTGGCGCCCGTCTCTGCTATTTTGGATGCTGTTTTTCTTCCCTCATCCTCTAATATGTCAGCGATGACGACCTGGGCACCCTCAGCTGCAAACATTTGGGCCTCAGCGGCGCCCATTCCTCTGCTACCACCGCTGATTAAAGCAACTTTGTTTTCTAATCTTCCCATTTGGTTCCTCAACACCTGATGTACCTGATTTTTTTCTTATTAGATAAGGTCACTAAAATGTTTAAAAGTTTCTCAGAATCAGGATTTTAGGTTATCAGGTCTTGAGTTACAAACTTGGTGGGTTTGCTTCCTGAGAGGATCGATATTAAAAGTATGTAAAAATGATACTTTCAATGGAGTTTTTTAAGTTCCTTGAATTACAGCGATCTTTTGCCGTAAGTTCCCTTGACACCCTTTATATCTGAATGTGATAATTTTCACCCGATTGACTAGGTTGTTATCAAGCTACTCTCGTCGAAAAAAAATGAGGTGGAAACAGACAATTGGAGATAGATCCGAATTACATAAATTCCGCCATTTGGGCGGATATTAAAATATTCACGCAGAATATCAAATTCTTCGTTCTATTTATAATTATTTTCGCCGCCAATATGTTGGTCGGACACAACGCAATTCCATCTTTAGTGAAATCGCACCATTTGCCCGCTTCAGTCTCTAAACTAAGACCACCTATATATGTGGTCGCTTTGATATCTTTTGTGGCTGCGATGTATTTTGTTATAACGGCTTTTGCTGGTGGTTTGGAAGCTATAAGAGCTATATACCCAGATTTCTGGATTTAATTTAGGACATTGCTGATTTGATACCAGGAGATTTTCAACCTCAAAAACCTACAGGGACGCAGCTAGCTAAGCTAGGTGTTCTAGGAGTTGTCTTACTAGGAGTATTCATTGGGATAGTCTTGGTGTTGACCTTTGTAATCTCATCTTGGTTGGGGAGGCCGGTGATATTTGGTCACGATGGACCTGACCAGCCTATTGAGTTTCCTCATGAAACTCATGTGAAAGAGCTCGGTATGGACTGTACTTTCTGCCATAGAAATGTTGAGAAAGAGGCAGCTGCTTCAGTTCCTGCTGCTGGTTTGTGTATGACCTGTCACTCTGCTGTAGGTGATGAACTGGAAGGCATTACAAAGATGCGCAATCTTTATGAGGATGGAAGGTCCATTCACTGGGTTCGGGTTCATAGAGTTCCAGATCATGTTCACTTTGTTCATGAAGCACACATTAGATATTTTTCTGAGAAAGAAGGTATAGAGGCCCAAGAGGTATGTGCCACCTGTCATGGTGACGTGGCCAGCATGGATAAAGTTCAGCAAAATCGGTCTCTAAAAATGGGAGATTGCGTCAACTGTCACAAGCAAAATAATGCACCAACGGACTGTGCTACATGTCACTATTAGAGGGTAGTCCATGGCTTTAACTAGAAGACAATTTTTAACTTTGATGGGTGGGTCAGCTGGTGCTGCTGTCTTATTTCAAGCATGCGGATTACCTGAAAAGGAACTGCTGATAGACTCACCTGCTGCTATGCCGGAGGATTTGGTTTCTGGGATAGATAATTGGTATGCGACTGCAAGTCAGCAAGGCGGTGTTTCTGAGGGGATTGTGGTTAGAGTGATGGAAGGAAGGGCTAAGAAAGTCGAAGGTAATCCTGACTATCCACTTAATCTAGGAGGGCATAGTGCTCTTTCAGAGGCATCTCTGCAGGGGCTTTACCACCCAGACCGAATTAGTGCTCCATTGGTGAGAACCGGACCGAGAGGTTCTGGTGAATATAGGGAAATAAGTTGGGAAGATGCAGTAGCGAGGCTCAGTACCCAATTGAGTGATTTGAAGAATTCCAATGAGGGTAACAAAGCTGTTTTTGTGAGCAACCCGGTCGGTGGACATGCTGGACTCGTTTTGGACAGGTTTGTCGGTGCTACAGGGGCTCGCCATATGGCCTATGAGGCTGTTGAAAATAATGTTTTACGAAATGCTTTAAAGGAAGTTTTCGGCACGGATTCGATTCCTGAATTTGATATTGATAACTCAGATTTCATCCTATCCTTTGGGGCTGACTTTCTCTCATCGTGGGTATCTCCGACAAGATACGCTCGAGGATATGGAGAATTCAGACAAGGGCATGAGCACAGAGGTAAACTCATTCATGTCGACTCCCGTTTTTCCATGACAGCTGCGAATGCCGATCAATGGATACATGTTAATCCAGGCACGGAAGGCTTGCTGGCTATGAGCATTATGCAAGTTTTATCTGCGACTCATTCTGATCCCATATATGAGCAGCTAGATTCCGATGGAATACTTGATACCTATTCGCCTGCCAACGTTGCGGATGTGGTTGGTGTTTCACCAGACGTGATTACCAAAATTGCTGAAGATTTTTCACACAGCGAACATCCAATAGCTTTGGGTGGAGGGAGTGCCGGCGCACATACAAACGGAACTCAAAATTTGAAGGCAATATACTCGCTTAACCGAGTGGTTTCCAACCTTGGTAAAAAGGGAGGGGTTTTGTTGAACCCAGAACCCCCAATAGATGGGGTTTCAGCCGCTAAGGCCACCAGTACCTTCTCAGAATTTCATCGCCTGTCTGAAGAGATGAAGGCAGGAAACGTTAGTGTGTTGATGGTTAGGGATGCTGATATTTATTATGGAATGACTGATACGGCGGACATGAAGTCAGCATTGGATAGTGTTCCCCTGATTGTGAGTTTTGGTGGCATGATGGACGATACCACCTCAATTGCTGATTTGATATTGCCCCAACACCACTTTTTGGAAGATTGGGGTACTGATGTTCCAGTTGCGGGCCCAGGCTATGAAATGGTCGGCTTTCAGCAACCCGTGGTTAGGCCTTTCTTTGAGCATAGAGGGGGTAACCTCGGAACGAAAGGATTCGCCGATATTCTTATGACAACTGCCCAAGTAATGGGTGAAGATCTGGGTTTAAGCGCGGATACTTTCAAGGAAGTGATCAGAAATGACGCTAGGAAATTATATGAGTTAAACAGAGGGCAGGTGGTTTCTGGTAGTTTTGAGGGGTTTTGGAATGGGGTCCTACAAAGAGGTGGCTGGTGGGATACAGGGTCCAAAGTGACGAAAGAACCTGCTATCAAAAGGCTTGATGGTGTAGATAGGGCTGAATTTGGTGGAAGCAATCAAGAGTTTTATCTCCAGCCATTCATTTCCACTTTAGGGGATGGAGTTGGTGCATCTTTGCCATGGCTTCAGGCTATGCCAGACGCAATATCAACTGCAACCTGGCAAACTTGGGTTGAAATAAACCACAAAGTTGCAGAAGAGAAAGGAATTTCCGAAGGAGATGTTCTGGAGATACGACCTTCAAACGGTCGAGTTATTAGAGCCTTGGCAATGCCGAATCCAGCGGTGCCCCCAGACATTATAGGCATACCTATAGGTCAGGGTCATCGAGATGGTGGAAGATATTCCGCAGGAAGGGGCTCCAATGTTTTGTCAGTACTTGATCCACAGGTTGATTCTGATACAGGTTCGTTGGCATGGGCTGCTACTAGAGCGAACATCACGATGACCGGGGAATGGATTCGGGTTCCGAAATTTGAAAACACAGTTCCGGAATTTCCAAGAGACGAGCATCATCATATTATTGAAATAACCTCTGGTGACGGTCACTAAATCACCAGGAATTGCGGGAATAAAGATCAGGAGTAAATAAATGGTAACGGCAGATTCTAACAAATGGGGAATGGTTGTTGACGTCGATAGGTGTACGGGATGCCAAGGATGTGTGGTTGCCTGTCAATCGGAAAACAATATACCTATTAACTTAGAGGAACACTTCAATCAGCGCAGGGCTATTCAATGGATAAGAATTGAAAGATATTGGGAAGGTGAATACCCCGATGTAAAGGCTCGGTTTATTCCGGTTATGTGTCAACACTGCGGAAATGCTCCTTGCGAACCGGTATGTCCCGTATATGCAACATATCATAATAATGAAGGGATGAATGTGCAGGTTTACAACCGGTGTATAGGCACTAGATTTTGCGCCAATGGGTGCCCATACCATGTTAGATTTTTCAATTTCTGGGAACCTGAATGGCCAGAAAGCCTGAAGAATCAACTTAACCCGGATGTGACCGTTAGAAGTAGAGGGATAATGGAGAAGTGCAGCTTCTGTGTCCAACGAATTCAAAGGTCTACGAGAGAGTCTGAAAGGGATAACGAGGTATTGGAGGATGGAGATAGAGGCCTAAATCCAGCTTGCGTAAACGCATGTGCTACAAACGCTCTTACATTTGGGAATTTTAACGATCCTGATAGCAAGGTATCGAAGATGAAAGAAGAAGCAATGAAAGAAGGCGGTCGCGGGTACCGGCTAATGGAGAACTTAGGTACAGACACTAACGTTGTTTACCTTAAGAAGGTAGATGAATCTGTCGAGGTTACGCATGGTCACTGATCCCGGGAGTAGGGTAGTAGAACCCTATGTAGAAACAGATAATTCAGTGGAGACCAGAAAGGCTGTCTCTGATAGCTTTTTGGCAATTCATAACATCACATCAAATAGATTCTGGCAGTTTGCTGCTCTATTTGGAATTATGTTTGTACTTGGAATTATAGGATTTGTGATGAGGTTGAGCTCTGGGTTTGATGACAAGGCTGCCTGGGGATACTATGTTGCTGTCTTTGCCTTCCTCATGACCACTTCCTCGGCGGCACCCATGGTAGCAATAGCACCCAGGATAGCCAATTCCCATTGGAGGCGGCCAATATCTAGGGCAGCAGAAATTTGGGCCTTGGCTGGTTGTTTAAATCTGCTCCTTTATATCCCCTTAATATGGCTGTTACCGTCACTCGAAAATGGCAGGAGAAGCCTTTGGTTCTATGGTCAAGTGGAAGGGGTACCGGCCTATTCCCCTCATATATGGGCTACGTTGGCAATACTCGGCTTGGTCCTGCTTGGATTAGCTTTGGTGTGGTTGTCTAGCTTGCCAGATTTTGCGGTTTTAAGAGATCAGGGTGAAGGGTGGAGAAAAAAATGGGGAAGCAGGCTGGCTCTGGGATGGAGAGGTACTTCAGCGCAATGGAATTGGCAGTATCACCGAATGGGTGTTGTTGGTGCCTTCTATTTTATGATGCTTATTTTTGTACACTTCTTCATCAGTGTCGAATTTTTGATGGTACACGTTCCTGGATGGATCGATTCACTATATCCTGTTACGCATGCCCATAATGCCTTACAGGCGGGTGTAGCCACCATGATGCTCACCATGTTTTTTTTGAGGCAATTCGGAGGTTATAAAGACTATATTGGACTAGATCAGTTTTGGGGACTTGGAAAATTATTGCTTGCCCT
>RQOP01000024.1 GCA_008373095.1 SAR202 cluster bacterium
CAACCAATATGAGAATTTACTACCAGATAGCCTTCACCCAAATGACGAAGGTTATTCAATTATGGCAGGTAACATATCAAATTTCCTAAAATTTCGTTTATGATTACTATCATTCTCACACTTAAGGTCCGACTATAAATTAACCAATAGAAGGTGAAATATATGCGCCTAGAAAACAAAGTCGCTTTAATAACGGGTGGTGCAAACGGCGTAAAAGGCGACTTAATGGGGTTTGGGGGAGCTTGCGCGTGGAGATTTGTAGAAGAAGGTGCCAAAGTAGTGATTGCAGATCTAGATTCTAGTAATGGAGAGAAAACGGCCAAACAAATCAAAAAAGAGGCTGGCAACGCCGAATTTATTAGGCTAGATGTCACTAAAGATTCAGATTGGAAATCAGCGGTAGATTTCACAATCAAATCATATGGAAAATTAGACATCCTAGTTAACTGCGCAGGGACTGCATCAGTCGAACGGGTAGAGGACACCACTGAAGAAATTTGGGATGCGCAAATGGATGTACATGCTAAAGGAGCCTTGCTTGGTACCCAGGCTGTTCTCCCCTTGATGATTGCTCATGGAAGTGGATCTATAATCAATTTATCTTCGATTAATGGACTTATTGGAAGCCAAAGTTCAACCGCCTATCACGCAGCTAAAGGTGCAGTAAGGCTACTTACTAAGAATACTGCTATTCAACATGCTAAAGACGGTGTAAGAGCCAATTCTGTGCATCCAGGTTATGCAGATACACCGATGACAAAACCTTTGTTTTCTGATGAAGATGCTTTGGCCCTAAGGCTCAACAAAGTTCCATTGGGAAGATTGGGAACGGCGGATGAAATTGCCAACGGAATTATTTACCTAGCATCGGATGAATCCTCCTTCGTCACTGGTTCTGAATTGGTGATAGACGGGGGCATGACTGCTCAGTAAGTGAATCCCACATTAATGTCTGATGGATACCTAGTATGCTTTGACGGCCATTGCAATCTGTGTAGTGGATGGATTGATTTCTTAATCAAAAGAGATTCCGATGATGTTTTTACATTCACTTCTCTTCAATCAGTTGAATGCAAAAATGTATTACGTGGCAATGGGTATGATGAAGCAAGAATTGAATCTCTTGACAGCATAATAGTAATCCATTCAGGTCAAGTCTTTACACGTTCCGATGCAGTTATAGAAATTTTGGTTGCCCTGGGGGGGCTGTTTAAAGTAGCAATCTTACTCAAATTAACCCCCTCATACCTACGAAACCTTGCCTATAACGCGATCGCCAAACGGCGATACAAATGGTTTGGAACCAGAGATACGTGCCGTATTCCCACATCAACTGAATCCCATAAATTCCTTGAGTAAACCAATAACCAACAGAAAACCGGTATTCCTCAGAGCTAAATGGAATCATTTGCTATTCGCAAACTATGAAGTAGATTCTGCTGTTCTCGGACCCCTCACGCCTGGCGGCACGACACTAGATTCTTGGAACGGAATCACTTTCATAAGCCTAGTTGCTTTCCGTTTCTCTGAAACCAGCCTACTTGGAATACCCGCATTGGGTTGGAGAAATTTTGACGAAGTAAATCTAAGGTTTTATGTGAAATGTCTGACTGATGGCAAAACTAAAAATGGTGTAGTTTTTATAAAAGAAATCGTTCCTAGTTGGGTGATAAGTAAAACAGCTAATTTACTTTACGGTGAAAACTACAAAAACAAGAAAATGAACAGTTCCATAGAATTATTGTCTAACTCCATTAGAAAAATCAGGTATGAGATTCGAGATTCGAATTCCTCCAATATTTTTTCAGCTTCTGTGGAAGACTCAGGAAAAATACCATCCCAAGATAGTTTAGGAAATTACATAACCGAACATTACTGGGGATACGCTGCTAGAAACACCAAAAGCACGGTGGAATATGAAGTAGAACATCCACAATGGAATGTCACAGAGGTATCCGACTATCTGATTACATTTAATTTTGAGGAGGTGTACGGTGAGGAATACTCTTTTCTATCTGAAATAAAACCACAATCCGTATTCTACTGTGAAGGCTCAGAAATAGCTGTACGAATGGGTAGGAGACTCAAACTATAAACGACTTTAATGTGGTCTCCGCTTTTAAAATTAGAGCTTCAGAAGAATCCCCAATAAACATAACATGTCCCATTTTCCTCCTCGGTCGTACGGACTGTTTACCATACATGTATAGTCTCGCCGCGCTTGTTGAATACAATTCATATTGATAATCAGAGCGATTCAATAAAATAGCTTCTTCACCAAGAATATTAAGTAGAACCGAAGCATTCAAAAAATCAGGCTCTAAAATTGGTAGTCCTACTAAAGCCCTCACCTGGCTTTCATATTGTGAAATGCTGAATGCGTCTATTGTATGGTGCCCAGAATTATGAGGTCTTGGCGCTATCTCGTTTACCAGTATTTCATTTTTTGAACTCAGGAACATCTCAACGCAAAACACCCCAGCTTCTCCTATAGCCCCAATCACTTTTTTAGCAAGGTCTATAGCTCCAGCTTGTATATCTTCCGTCAATCTGGGAGGGGATATACTCATCCTAAGTATTCCCCCTTCATGTGTGTTTTCAGTAGGGGGATATGCAACCAATTGCCCTGACCCATCAGAAACGATTATTACAGACATCTCCAGAAGGTAGTCCACTATAGCCTCTACAACCCAAGATTCCCCATGGATCATCTTCAATAATTCGTTTACTGCAACATCATCCTCAATCATCCACTGACCATGTCCGTCGTATCCTAGGGTGGCTGTCTTAACGATCCAAGGTTTGGGCAGTTTCACATTCTTAAATTCTTCAGAGTCTAATACAAATTCATGAGGCGTAACTGGAAACTTATTTGAGGACAAGAAAGTTTTTTCCTCGATTCTATTTTGAGCCAGTTTAAGACTCTTACTTCCAGGTCTAACTAGGTTTACATTTTCCAATTTTGATACAAGTTGGTAAGGAACATTTTCCCACTCCAAGGAAATCGCATCCACCATATTGGAAAACATTTTTATTTGATCATCGTCATCGAAAGGTGCATCGATCGAGTGGGTAGCGTGTCTTTTGGCCGGCGCAAGAGGATCTGGGTCCCATACAACCACCTTATAGCCCATTCTCAAAGCTGCCTCTGTAAAAAATCCTCCCAGTTGGCCACCACCAAGCATACCTAGAGTTGATCCTGGCGTAATCACTGAGTTGACCGACATCTATTAATTACCTCTGGCTTCTGGGTTTTTCAAAACACTATCAGTGAGCTCTTGGCGCCAATATCTTAATTTATCTTTCACTTTAGAATCAGAGGTAGCTATTATTTCAGCAGCCAATATTGCCGCATTTTCAGCGCCAGCAATAGCAACAGTTGCTACAGGAACCCCCCTAGGCATTTGAACTATAGACAATAGTGAGTCCATGCCCTTCATATGCTCCAACGGCACAGGAACTCCGATAATTGGAATTATCGTCTTTGCAGCTAACATTCCAGGGAGATGGGCAGCACCCCCTGCTCCAGCAATGATGACTTTAATTCCTCGATTCTCCGCTGACTCAGCATACTCATACAGCCAATCTGGAGTCCTATGAGCAGATACAACTCGAAGCTCATTACTAATTGACAGATTATCTAAAAGATCTGTCGCTTTTTTTAGCAATGGGAAATCTGAAGTACTTCCTCCGACGACTGACACTACCGGATCTGCATTATTTTGGGACTGAGTCATTTTTTACTCCATATTTATAGATTGTCCTACCAACAAAAGCTTATCTGAGCCTGTTCCAAAATCAGGATCTGGTTAATTAACCTCTGTCAATGTCTTAAATTTGAGATAATCCTTAAACCCCATTTCCTCATCTCCCAGCATTTGGTGAAGAATGCTTCTATGCTTATATGAGGCCCAGTGTTCAGGATCCAAGGTAATAGCATGGTTCAAATCATTCATAGCTAGGTTTAATTCACCGGTTTCAGAGTATGCCAAAGCCCGATTATGGTAAGCATCCCTATATTCAGAATCTATTTTTAATGCCTGCTCAAAGGCTAGTACCGCTTCTCTAGCCTGTGAGAGACAAAGTCGGGCCACCCCGATATTATTCCAAGACATTGCATGAGTAGGATTGTACTCAACCACCGTTAAAAAACAATCTAAAGCCCTATTGTGATCTCCTCGGTTCGCAAGATAGTTACCCATCTTAAATTGCTCTTCCCAGCTGCTAGATTCCAACGGTGAATCTCCTCTGTCTTAATAAAAATCTGTCACTTGATCAATTTAAATATGCAAGACTCTAAAATCAGAATACTAAAATCGACATGCCTATTGTAATATTTATGGGTAATGTCTTCACAAAACCAAAATCCAAATCTTACTAACGCGATCCTTCCTGGCATGGTAGAGGCTTCAACAGAAATGCACCATGCCAAGTTGAATTTAACCGCAGATATAAGTGAAATTCTTACCATCAATGCTTACGAAATATTTGATTGCCCCATAATTGAATCTACGGAACTCTACGCCATGAAATCTGGTGGCGAGCTTACGAGCAGACTATATTCTTTCGTAGAGCCAGGAGGTATGAACGTAAGCCTAAGGCCTGAATTTACTTCTTCGGTAATAAGATCCTACATATCGGATAAAATTTCCGAAAAACAAATTGTCAAAAAACAGTACGTGGGACCAGTTTTTAGATATTCAGATTCAACCCAAGGGTCGAATCAAAGACAATTCACTCAGCAAGGTTGCGAGCTAATTGGCGATGCTAGTGCAGATGCTGACGTAGAAATATTAAATCTCAGTTTGCTTGCTCTTCAGAAATCTGGTTTGGAAACAGCTAGGGTGAAGCTCGGCCATATGGGCTACCTGAGATCTCTACTAGAAAAGTTTGATCTGAGTGAAGTTCTCATAGGCTTCACACTTTCTAATTTACAGTTGCTTACCCAAAAGACAAATGGTATCGAAGAATTATCCAAAATGGCTTCCGATATAGGACTTATAAACCCAGGCAACAAAGTTTCCAAACCAACACAGGCCAAGGATACAGAATCATATAGATCGGACAATTATGGACGACGAAGTAAGGAACAAATAAATTCCAGATCAAAAAGTAAAGAAACGAATTCTTTTTCTATAAATAAATATACCGAATCTTTGGAGTCTCTATCGGAATTGTTATGTACTTTCGCTGGCGACCTAAATACCATTTCAGATAGTCATAATGACTCTACCTTCGGCAAGGCTAGCCAGTATTTTAAGCTAGTGGCAGAAAAAGCTATGAACGATATAAATATTGAGGTCGACTTTATCGTTGACTGTGCAGCACAGCGTGGATTTACATACTATACGGGGATTATTTTCGACATGGAGTATAAGAAGGGCTCTAATTCAATCCCACTGGGCGGTGGCGGAAGGTATGACGGGCTAGTGAAACTCCTAGGAGGGCCAGCCGAGGTCCCAGCTACCGGCTTTGCGGTTAATATTGATTCAATACTTTCTATAAACTCAATGGACCAAAAAAAGTGACTTTCGAAAATTCAGACTTAAAACTGGTAATTCCAAGTGATGGGGCGATGTATGAATCAACTTTGGAATTCATGGCCAATGTTGGACTATCTGTTGAGAGGGAAAGTAAAAGAAGATATATAGCCACTATCCCAAATTTATCTGGGATAACTGTTCTCCTACTCAGAAGTGCCGACATAACTTCGACATTGGAAGACGGTAGTGCAGATTTGGGTTTACTTGGCGAAGATCGCTATCAGGAACTAAGGCAAGAGGACCTACCAACAGCCGTAATATTGGGGAACTTAAACTATGGAAATTGTTCCCTGACCATTGGTGTACCTAATTCTTGGTCCGACGTGGATTCAATAGCTGATCTTGCTGAAGTAGCTATAGAATTTCGGGAAAAAGGTTTAAGCATGAGGGTAGCCACAAAATCGCCGAGGCTCACCGAAAAGTTTCTGCTTTCACACGGAATCAGCTATTTCTCCCTTGTTCGGTTAAGTGGCACACTGGAGCTTGCTCCTGAAATGGGATTCGCAGACATAATTGCTGATATAACATCAACTGGAACCACAATGAGAGAAAACCAGTTAAAAACAATCCAAGGTGGAATAATTATTGAGTCGGAGGCTTGTCTCGTTGGGAACAAAACCCAGTTAGCATCGGATCCGGTCAAACTCAGGATATCTCAGGAATTAGTTCAGATAATCACCAGTTATTTTAAGAACCAGATGACTGACGTGGATGTCAGATACAATCTGTAAAAATAAAAAAGCAAAGTCCGGGTATCGATATGCCTAACTTACCAACTCATATACATTTTTCCTATCAGTCAATTGGGAAGTACAACGGCCTAGATTTAACCAATAATCTAGCAATCTATCTTTTTGGAGCAACCGCTCCCGACATACGGGTTATTACTAAACAAGATCGCTCCGTCTATCACTTCGTCCAACTGGATTTCGATCGGGTAGGGGATGGCATAAGAAACATGAAAAACCTCCACCCACTACTCGATAATTTGAATACCTATGATGAACATACTAGATCGTTCATGGCAGGGTACGCATCTCATCTGATCTTAGATGAAACATGGATCACTACTATGTTTCGTCCTTTCTTTTCAGACACGTCACTTTTTGGAAATAAAAGCCAAGGTCTGATTCTGGACCGAGCGCTTCAAATGTACTTGGACAAATCCCACTGGTACACATTAGACCAAAATTTACCCCACATAGAATCCTGTGATATAGACATAGAAGTCGACTTCCTAAAAGATGAGCCTGTCGAAGATTGGAGAAATTGGATATCTACATTGCTCAACAGGAAATTTTCCTGGGATAGATTGGAATTCATGGCCTCAAGAATCGCCAAAGGGGATGATGCTCACCCAGCAATAGGCCTCGCGAAAGATTTTATATCTGATCCTGACGGAGGGATTGGCGACATCCTTGAAAAACTTCCTGATGGAATCTTAGAAGATTTTTCCAGTGAAAGCTTGAAAAATATAAATAAAGCCCTTACCGAGTTCACACAATGAAAAAAGTAATTGGATTGGAGCAATCACTAAACGTTTTAACTAAGAACAGGGGTATCGACTTGGAAGGTAACTCCGACTCTATATCTAAATTCTCTAAAGAAATATTTGGTGTGGAAATGACCTTGCTGGAGTATGTGAATCAAATACTTGCAAAGGTTAAAGCTGATGGAGATAAAGGCCTTTATGATCTCTCTTTGAAAATAGATGGCCAAAAATTAGACCGGATAACATTAGATAAAACGGACCTTAAAAAAGCATATGATCACATACCCTCAGCCCTGAGGGAGGCTCTAGAGTTTTCAGCAACTAGAATAAACAAATTTCATGAAAGATCAATTCAAAGTGATTGGCACGACGATTTAGAAGGCTATGGCCAAAAATATGTGCCTGTGGATTCAGCCGCAGCCTACATCCCAGGTGGCACCGCAAAATACCCTTCAACTGTATTGATGACTGCCATCCCCGCCAAAGTATCCGGGGTGCAAGACATAGCAATCACCTGTCCTATGCCAAACAATCACTCAAGTTACGTTTCTGTGCTGGCTGCAGCATATATTGCAAATGTTGACCAAGTTTATTGCCTTGGGGGTGCTCAGGCCATCGCTGCATTGGCATATGGCACGGAATCAGTCTCTAAAGTGGACTTTATATGCGGACCAGGCAACATATTTGTAACCTTAGCTAAGAAATTAGTTTACGGCGAAGTGGGCATAGATGGTCTTTATGGCCCGACAGAAACAGTTGTAATCGCGGATGCCCATGCCAAACCTACGTTATGCGCGGCTGACCTAATAGCACAGGCGGAACATGACCCTTTGGCACGAGCTATCTTGATAACTACAGATCTCAGAACGGCTGAGGCAATACAGGATGAAATTGAATTACGGGTTTCTAGAATAGATAGGGCTGATATAGCCAAAGCGTCCATCGAAAATCAAGGTGTGATATGCGTGGTAAGTGACCTTGATGAAGCCTTCACTTTATCCAATGCTTTTGCTCCCGAACATGTTTCCCTAGCTATAGAAAACCCGAAAACCTTTATTCCACGAATAACTAATGCAGGTATGGTTTTTATCGGGGAGTTGTCACATGAAGTACTTGGTGATTATGGAGCAGGACCAAGTCATGTGATGCCCACCGCAGGTACGGCGCGCTTCAATTCCGGACTAGGGACACATAGTTTCCTAAAAGTTATGCCAGTAGTATCCATAGACTCTAACAATTCATACGAGATAGGGAACGCAGCCTCCTTAATAGCCCGAGAAGAAGGGTTGACCGGACATGCTGAAGCAGCGGAAATAAGATTCGAACTCAACTAGTTCTATAATATCTTTCTAATATAACCTCTTAGACAAAGGCTTTGCATATGGGAAAAATCAATATTGAAAAAATCATCAGGCCTCATCTTGTCAACGTCAAAACGTATGACGCAATGGAGGCTCCTGAAACATTAGCCAAAAAAAGCGGTATCCCTGAATCAGAAATAGTAAAGTTGAACGGGAACGAAAACCCTTACGGCGGTTCTCAAAAAGCATTAGATGCCGTTGCAAATACGCCCCTTCATATCTACCCAGACCCAAAGCAAACCAATATGAGGATGGCTCTATCACGATATACAGGAATGTCCCCTGAAAATATCGTAGTCGGCTCAGGGGCTGATGAATTAATAGACTTGATTTTCAGATTATTTATATCTGAAGGAGACAAAATTCTGGACTGTGAGCCTACCTTCGGGATGTACAGCTTTTGCTCTCGAGTTGCAGGAGGAGAAATAAATCTAGTTCAACGAAACGAAGAATTCGACATTGACGTAAATTCCGTAATAGCTGCTATCGATGAAGTTACCAAAGTTATTTTCGTCACATCACCGAACAATCCTACAGGGAACATAGCCACCGAATCTCAAGTAGTTGAGCTGTTGGAAACCGGATTATTAGTAGTAGTTGACGAAGCTTATTACGAATTTTCTGGACAAACTGTGCAACACCTAGTTTCTCATAATGAAAATTTGGTTGTCCTCAGAACAATGAGCAAATGGGCTGGATTAGCTGGCCTGAGAGTAGGATATGGCATCATGCATGAAAAATTAGCCAAATATTTTATGGATGTTAAACCACCATACAACGTCAATATCGCCGCAGAGGCTGCTTTGATCGCTTCTCTCGACGATGTGAAGTACCTGCTAGGAAATGTCGAAAAAATAATCGCAGAAAGAGAAAGAATGTTTGAACTTCTAAATGCCCTTCCACGAGTAAAAGCCTGGCCTTCATATGGCAATTACTTAATGTGTGAATTCGAGAAAAATGAGGCAGAAAGAGTATATGTTGAACTAGCTACAAAGGGTATATTCGTTAGGAACTTTAATTCCCCGAGGCTGAGGGACTGCTTTAGAATTGCTATTGGTACTTCCTCAGACACTGACAAATTGATAGCTGCCATGAAGGCGATAGTTTAACGGGATAGGAAAAATGAGTAGAACCTCTGAAACCACTAGAAAAACTGCAGAAACAGACATATCTATCAAAATTAATTTGGATGGTTCTGGTGATTACAAAATTGAAACTGGTAATGGAATGTTTGATCATCTATTAGCTCAAATTTCCAGGCACGGATTGATAGACCTTGAAATATCTGCAACTGGGGACACTCACGTGGGCTGGCACCACCTCGTAGAAGATACTGCGATAGTGCTAGGAAAATGCTTCAGAGAGGCCGTCGGGGAAGGTCGAGGAATAGTTAGGATGGGACACACTTTTGTCCCTTTGGACGAAGCCCTCGTTTTAACGGTGATAGATTACAGTGGAAGGGGATACTCAATAATAGACTCTCCTCTGACGGAAAGTGATCTAGGCGATCTGCCTTCAGACCTAATAAGGCACTTTATGGAAACTTTTGCACGGGAAGGTGGCTTTAATCTTCATCTCACCGTAATGGCAGGGATGAACAATCATCACATTGCCGAGGCATCGTTTAAAAGTATTGCGAGGTCTCTAAAAGCAGCACTCAGCTTTGACCCAAGACAAGGGGAAAGTATATCTAGCACGAAGGGAACGATCAGCAGCTAGTCACTATCATTGAAATTCAAACCTATATTCTTCAATGACTGTATTAGCCAATAGCTGCTCACACATATTAGACACAGCTGATTCAGCCTCTTCCTTCGTCGGCTTCTCTATCTCTAAGGTTATGTACTTGCCAACACGAACATTTTTTACTGAATCAAATCCAAGTTGAGACAGGGCTCCAGATACAGTAGCACCTTGAGGATCGCTCACTGTTGACTTGAGGCTCACATATATATTTGCAATGAATATCATGGATTAATTGGCGAACCTCTCAGGGGCATTAGGGGAACTCTCGTGAGCTTTTATAAAATCATTGATTCGATTCTTATCAAACTCATCAAAAGCGTCAAGGAAAGTCCAAGCTGTGAGGGCAATTGCAGTCGGCATTCCTGGATATGGTGACATTAGCACCTTTAAATTGGCCTCTCTGGCTCTATTAACGATATCAGCCAGGCTATCAGTCAACTGTTTACAGGAGTCACTAGCCGGATCTGGACAGTTGTAGGCTATAGATATCCCTCCGTGCTCTAAATTGTGAATCCTTTTTTCTTCAGGTATGTATTCTGTATGAATTCCCCAGGAGACGGGCGCCAGGGGCTGAGCATAATGCCAGCCAGATGCCGCAGGTACAGTTCTGTATGGTGGGTGCTCTGTGCCTTCCTCAATATGATCCGTTCCATCAGACTCAACTCGCTTTCCTGGTCCATCCGGGGCTTTATCAGAAGAACCACCTAAATCACCAAGCATCGGCAAAATTAAACCCAATATGAGCAATATGGCCACCCCGCCAACTGCAGCGCCTATCAGCACCCTGGTAAATTTTCTCCGACTCTGCCTTCTATCTCTCCTAGCAGCCCTTGCTTGGGTTGGAGTAAGTCTATTTTTCGAATTTTGAGTAGTCATATTATTTTAAAACACCACATTCAGTTTTTATCTTAATTTAGTACCTGTAAGTTTATCGAAAGCTTCCCGGTATCGAATACTAGTTTTACTAACAATTTCCCGGGGTAATTCAGGAGCAGGAGGTTCTCGATCCCATCCTTGAGACCCCAACCAATCTCGGACAAATTGTTTGTCATAATTTGGTTGTGATTTGCCAGGAGAGTAAAGATTCTTATCCCAAAACCTGCTTGAATCCGGGGTTAAGAGTTCATCGATTAAAGACAATTTACCATCAATAAACCCGAATTCCATTTTTGTATCCGCAATAATTATATTATTCTTCAGAGCATGTTGATGGGCAAAGTCATACACTTCCAAGGTTATCCTTTCTAGTGTGGTGGTCAATTCCTCACCAATCATGTCTTTCATGGCATCTATAGAAATATTCTCATCATGCCCTGTCTCAGCCTTTGTCGCCGGCGTGAAAATCGGCTTTTCGAATCTATCTCCTTCTTGTAATCCTTGAGGCATATTAACTTCAGCAATTTTTCCGGTGTCCTTATACTCTTGAAGGGCGGAACCAGTTATGTAACCTCGAGCCACACATTCGATATCAATTCGGTCAGCTTTCCTAACTATCATTGACCGCCTTCTCACATTATCAGGAATATCTAGTGTGTCCGTATCCATCGCAAAACTGATGAGGTGGTTGGGTATGATGTTACTGGTCAGTGAAAACCAGAATACCGACATCTGGTTCAGTATTGAACCTTTACCCGGGATAGCGTTTGGCATAACAACGTCATAGGCAGATATCCTGTCAGTCGATACCATGAGCAAAGTTTTTTCGTCTATTGTGTGGGTATCTCGAACCTTCCCTCTGTGTACTAAATTGGCAAGATTTGATTCCAGCAAAATATCTGAATTATCCGTAGTCATAACTAATTCAGTGAAGCCTTTTCGAAAATATCATCAACGTATTTGGTGTAATGAGAATAGTCAAAAAGTTCAGATAATTCCTGCTCCGACACAATATCTGTAACCCGGCCATCGTTGGTTATTAGTTCCCTGAAGTCCAACCCATCATCCCAAGTTTTCATAGAATTTTCTTGTACTATTTTGTAGGCCTCTTCCCTTGTTAGCCCTTTTTCAACCAGGAGCAACATGGTACGTTGTGAGAATAGCAACCCTCTAGTGAGCTCCATATTCTCGATCATTCGGTCTTCATATATTCGCAGATCTTTTATAACTCCGGTTAGCAAATCAGTAATGTAGTCTAATGCCATACAAGCGTCTGGAAGTATCAATCTTTCGGCAGATGAGTGGCTTATATCTCTTTCACCCCACAGTGCCACATTTTCCATGGCAGTTACTGAATGTCCTCTAATTAGCCTAGCCAATCCACAAACTCTTTCAGTGAGTTCTGGATTCCTCTTATGCGGCATCGACGAGGATCCTGTTTGACCCTCTGTAAAAGGTTCCTCTACCTCTCTTATTTCCGTTCTTTGCAGACCTCTAATCTCAGTTGCGATTTTTTCTAATGTTGCCGCAACTAAGGCTAAAGTAGTAATAAAGTGAGCGTGGCGATCTCTTTGTATGACTTGATTCGACACCGGTGCTGGTGCTAGTCCCAAAAGGTCACATACATCTCTTTCTATGTACGGAGGTGCCGTAGCATGTGTGCCAACAGGTCCAGAAAGTTTCCCCACTGATATGCTTGCCTTGGCGTCGTCCAGTCTTTTTCTCCCTCGCTTTACTTCATCCCACCAAAGAGCAATTTTTAATCCGAAAGTTATTGGTTCAGCATGAACACCATGTGTACGGCCCATCATCAAAGTTTTCTTATGCTTGAGCGCCTTTTCTTTTAGCGCAGATTCCAAGAAGCCTAATTCTTGATCTAAAAGTTCGGCTGACTCAACCAACTGCAGGCTTGTAGCCGTGTCCCAGACATCACTCGTCGTTAATCCTTGATGTAGCCAGCGACCCTCTTTTCCCATGTTAGCAGTCGTAGACTGTAAAAAAGCAGTCATATCATGCTTCGTACGCCCTAATATCTCATAAAATAAATCGAAATCGTAGGTGGCTTTTCTAATTTTTATTATGTCATCGTCGGGAATCAAGCCAGCTTTATTCCAAGCTTCACAGACTGCTATCTCAATTTTTAACCATTTGTCATATTTGTTTTTATCCGACCAAACGGATTTCATTTTAGGGCGGGAATAACGTTCAATCATGAATCTTCTCTAAGTTAATTGGCTAAATTTATTTTGCTATATCCTTCCGATAGTACATATCGTCAAAGTTTATTTTCTCAATACATTCATATGCAGTTTCTGAGGCTTCGTTTATGTTTTTACCTAAAGTGTTAACTGATAGTACTCTTCCACCATCGGTTACAATTTTACCTTCACTATTGAGCTTTGTTCCAGCGTGAAATACGTTAACTGAATCACAGACCGCTTCTAGTCCATTGACAAGGTACCCAGTGGCATATCCACCAGGATATCCACCTGACGCCAATACTACAGCAACACTAGTATCTTTTCCCCATTCAACCTTGATGCGCTTTAGTTCTCCATTTACACAGCTTGTGAATACATCCAAAATATCATTCTTCATTAGGGGCAAAATAACCTGAGTTTCTGGGTCTCCTAACCTGCAATTAAACTCCACAACTTTGGGACCTTTATCAGTAATCATCATTCCAGCGAATATTGTTCCTACAAAAGGCTCGTGATCAGTTTTCATTGCTTGGACGATCGGGTTGATCACCTGATCTTCGATTTGGCCAATTAGGTTTTTATCCCATAGCTTTGGAGGAGAAAATGCACCCATACCCCCAGTATTAGGGCCAGTATCGCCTTCTCCAATCCGTTTGTAGTCACAGGCAGCAACCAGGCTAGATGTCGTCTCCCCATCTGAAAAAGCGAATGCGCTTAATTCCCAGCCATCCAGAAACTCCTCAACGATTAATGTTGTTCCAGCATCCCCAAACACTTTAGTTACCATAAGATCATTTAACGCGGTCATAGCTTCCGACTTATCTTGGCAAATGTATACACCTTTACCAGCCGCTAGTCCGTCAGCCTTCAAAACTGTAGGAAAAGTGTCCAATCCTTCCAAATAAGTAACAGCTTTTTGGGGGTCGCTAAAGACCTCGTGTGATCCCGTTGGTATACTCCATTTTTCCATCACGGCTTTAGCAAAAGATTTACTGGACTCCAGTCTTGCGGCAGAAGCCGTTGGACCAAAAATAGGTAATCCTAATTCCATAAACTCATCTACTATTCCCAAAGCCAGAGGGGTTTCTGGTCCAACTATTGTTAAATCTATCTCTTCTTGCAGAGCGAAATTTTTCAAGCTTTGGATATCTGATTCCGGTATATCTATATTAGTAGCCACAGATCTTGTACCTGCATTGCCGGGAGCTACATAAAGCTTTTCCAGTCTGGGACTTTGGTTAATTTTCCAAGCGATGGCATGTTCTCTACCACCACTTCCAACGAGCAATATTTTCAAGCCAATTTCCTACCAAATGATATTTTTATGACGAAGTGTTTTCTAAACCGTAAAAGTTTAATGCATTCGTGCTGAACACTCTCTCTGCTTGATCTTCTCCCAACACTTCAATGACATTATAAAAGTCTTGGTCAGAATATACCCTGCGAGCCCTTGTGGAAGGCAAATCAGTCCCAAACATTAGTACGTTAGGGTTCACTTCATATATTTTTCTGAGAGTATCGCTCACATCAAGGTCTAAACGCCCAAACCCCGTAGCTTTAATGGCCAATCCATCTCTCAAGAGATTCAAAAGTATTTCAAGGTTCGTATCCGATATACCAAGATGATCAATAGCTACCTTGGGTAAACCAGGAATTTTATCCTTCAAAGATATAAGTGAGTCAGCCCCTAAGTACAACTCCACATGCCAACCCACCAAGTCATAGACCCGATTGGCCATAGGGACGAGATCTTCAGAGCCAGCAGAACCACCTCTATTCAAATTGAATCTTACAGCTTTTACTCCATGTCGATCCAAATCCAAAATTTCTTCATCAGTTACGGTTTCAGGCAGTTGGGTCACTCCGACGAAACCTGGTCCCAACCTCTTTAAAGCCGACGTCAGGTATGTTTGGTCAAAGCCTTGAAACGATCCTGATACTACGGCTCCGCCTTGGATCGAATAGTCTCTCAGGCGATCGTAATAATTCTCGATAGTAAATTCATCCGGGATGTACCCATTATTCACCTGAAGAGGAAATTCTTTCTCAATGATATGGAAATGACAGTCAAAGATGGCAATATCACTAGTTTTATTCATCTTTAATCAAAAAGTATCCCCTCAAGTTTTCAATTTTTGATCGCCCCATCATTCCCACTCGATGGTGCCTGGTGGTTTGCTAGTGATGTCAAAAACTACTCTGTTTACGTCGGGAACTTCGTTTGCGATACGGCTCGATATTGTCGCTAAAACATCATAAGGCAAACGTGCCCAGTCAGCCGTCATAGCGTCATCACTTTTCACCGCTCTTATAGCAATCACATGACCGTATGTCCTGAAATCACCGGTGACTCCTACTGATCTTGAGCCAGTAAGGACTGCGAAAGTTTGCCACATCTCGTTGTACAAACCATTCGATTTTATCTCGTCCATTACAATCCAATCCGCTGCCCTCAGAATTTCCAGCTTTTCTGAGGTCACCTCACCCATGATCCGTATTGCTAATCCAGGGCCAGGGAAAGGCTGCCTGAAAACCATTTCCTCTGGCAATCCTAATTCCAAGCCAACTTGTCTTACCTCATCTTTAAATAAATATCTCAATGGTTCTACAAGTTCCAATTTCATGTGATCTGGAAGCCCACCAACGTTGTGATGAGTTTTAATTGTTGCTGAAACAGAGTTATCGCTTGTTTTGCTCTCTATTACGTCAGGGTAGAGAGTTCCTTGAGTCAAGAAATCAACGGTTCCCAATTTAGAAGCTTCTTCATCAAAAACATTTATGAATTCTTCCCCTATAATTTTTCTTTTTCTTTCAGGATCTACTACTCCAGCTAGGCCAGCTACAAATCTTTCAGTAGATTCACTAAAAATAAAATTAATATCCATATATTTCTGGAAGGTCTCCCTCACTCGATCCGTTTCTCCTCTCCTCATTAGACCATTGTTAACAAAAATACAGGTGAGTTGGTCACCTACAGCCCTATGAACAAGCGTAGCCGCCACAGCTGAGTCTACTCCACCAGAAAGGGCACATATCACTTTTCCTTCTCCAACTTGATCCCTGATTCTTTTTATAGAATCTGACACGAAATTGCCTGGAGTCCAAGTTTGGCCCATGTTGCAGGTTTCAGTAAGAAAATTCTCAATAATATCTGCCCCTAGTGGGGTATGAACCACTTCTGGATGAAATTGTATCCCCAGCACACCTTTGTCATTTCCTATAACAGCTATAGGTGAATTGTCGGTATGGGCCATGGATACGAACCCTGGCGGTAATTCAGTGACTTGATCAGCATGGCTCATCCACACAGGTAAAGATTGCGGTAGGTTTGTGAATAAAGATTTATTTGGAGTATTTTGATGCAAAACAGCATGACCATATTCTTTTTTAGTCGAAGGGGCCACTTTGCCACCTAATTGATGAACCAAAACCTGCATGCCATAGCAAATGCCCAAAACAGGTAACCCGGACTCAAAAACCCATAAGGGAGCCAAAGGTGAATTTTCGTCATAAACACTGGCAGGGCCACCTGACAGTATGACGCCTTTGGGATTTAAGTCTTGAACGTCGCTCCACTCGGTCTTATGAGAAATAATTTCACAATAAACTTTACTTTCTCTAACTCTTCTAGCAATTAAACGGCTATATTGCGACCCAAAATCTATTATTAAAATGGCTTCTCGCTGGGGTGACATGTCCGTTTCAGCGGCTGGACCGTTTCCAGCTTTTTCTTGCGCTATTTCTAGATACGCTGAAACTTCAAGATCGTCGCTTGAGGCTATACGACGAGTATTATCTGATCCACGATCTTCGTTCATAATTGTGTCCTAAAGGCCTATGTTATACTCGCCCAAAGTCAGCTCACAGGTGTCCAGCCATAACCACAGTATTACCCGCAAATAAAGAATCTTTGGAGCATGCTGCTAATATACTATTGGAAGGCGGCGTTGTCTGCATCCCCACCGACACGGTATACGGGATTGCTGCAATAGCAACATATGCAGAATCTGTTCGAAAAGTTTTTGAAGTAAAACGAAGATCGCCTACGGAGGCACTTCCAATTTTTATAGATCAAATTGGATCCTTAAATGAATTGTCAGAGTTTATCCCTCCTATTGCAGAAGTTTTAGCCTCTAATTACTGGCCAGGCCCACTAACTATGGTTTTAGATAAATCAGATCTTTTGCCAGATATAGCTACCGGGGGCCTCACTACTGCAGGGTTCCGCATTCCTAATCATGGAATACCAATAAGTTTATGCAAAGCAACTGGAAAACCGCTTACTGGGACCAGCGCAAACATTAGCGGTAAAAATGCCGCCACAACTGCTGAGGAAGCTTTATGCCAATTTAAAGATTCTTCTTTAGATCTGATTATCGACGATGGACCGTCACCTTCCTCACAACCCTCCACAATAATCCATTTTGAGGACAATGAGGTTAGACTAATAAGAGAAGGGGTCATACCTATGACTCAAATAAAAAAACTGCTAGATAAAGAAAGAGGTTAACCTCCTATGGAAACAAGAGATCAAATACAGGTTGAAATTGATCGCCTGATGAAAGATTATCTTGATTCTAAATCTTTGCCCCTCTATGACATGCTTTCTTACCATCTGGGAATACACGGACTAGATCCTAGTCTTACCATTCCAAAAAGAAACCTCGGTATCTTGCTACAAACCACTGTAAAGGCCTTAGGTGGAAATCCTTCACTGACTTTGCCTGCAGCTATGTCAATTGAGATGCTCAACGCCTTTTGCGAAATTCACGACGATGTACAGTCTGGAAACCCTACGCGAAATGGGCAGGATTCTCTATGGTGGGTATGGGGACCCGCTCAAGCCATCAATGCTGGAGATGGTATGCATTCGATAGCAAGGTTATCCATTTTAAACATTGATAGAAATCATTTTTCAGACCACACAGCTCATGGAGCTGTCTCCTTTTTGGATCAAGGGGCCCTAGTAACGTTTGAAGGCCGGTATAGGGATCTGGAAATGCAAGAAAGAATAGACACCACAGTGGAGGCATATCTTGAAATGGCCGGGCAAAAAACTGGCGCATTATATGGAACTACGCTTTCAATAGCAGCAAAATTATCCAACCTTGATGAGAAAGTTTGTGGAAATATATTTCGATCTGGTCACTTCATCGGTCAGGCAAGGCAAATAAAATTAGACATCACCCAGATTTGGGGTCCTGAATCAGCTCAAAAAATAGATTTTCTGAACAAGAAGAAACTATTTCCTGTAGTTGCCGTACTTCAAAAGGCCACCCCTTCTCAAAAGAGAAAATTGGGTGATGTTTATTTCAAACGAGTTCTTGAAGATTCTGATTTAGATTCAGTCCTTGAAGTACTTGATGATTTAGAAGGAAGAAAACTAGCAATGGAACAGTATATCAAGGCAAAAGATATGGCTTTTTCTATCTTGCGGGAAAATTTACCAGATGACCGTTCAGAGCATTTGATCGACTCTCTAGAAACGATTCTCGAGGAATAAAAAAATGGGTTCCAAGCTAAGCATTATGGATGTAGATATTTCGGGCCTTAAGGTTTTAGTGAGAGTAGACTACAACGTCCCATTACAGGAAGGAACAGACATAATATCTGATGACACGCGCATCAAGGCTTCCATCCCGACCTTAAAACGCCTATTGGAGAAAGATTGCTCAGTAATCCTTTGCTCTCATCTAGGAAGACCGAAAGGGGAAAAAATACCAGAATTATCGTTAAAACCAGTAGCAAAAAGATTGGGGCAGATATTGAATCATGAGATACAGTTTGCTGAGGATTGTGTCTCCCAAGAAACTACTAGAATTGTTTCAAACCTAGATAAAGGTGAAATACTACTCCTAGAAAACCTGAGGTTTCATAAGGAAGAAGAGGACAACAATAAGGCATTTGCAAGTCAGTTAGCTCAATTAGCAGAAGTCTTCGTCAACGATGCTTTTGGAGCTGCTCACCGAGCACATGCCTCAACGTCAGGCATAACCAAATTTCTACCCTCATATGCTGGGTTGCTCCTAGAAAAAGAAATTAATTACCTGGAAAGCACCCTAGAAAACCCTAAGTTACCTTTTACAGCAGTTTTGGGAGGAGCCAAGGTTTCCGACAAAGTGAAAGTTGTTGATAGGTTGACGAGATTAGCAAACAACATTTGCATAGGGGGAGGAATGGCAGCTACTTTTCTAGTAGCAGAAAATAAAAATGTAGGAAATTCTGCCATAGAAACTGATTTTGTTGGTAACGCCCAAATACTTTTGGATCAAAGTGCCTCTGCAGGTGCGAAACTGGTTTTACCTACCGACGTGGTCGTCGTTAAAACTTTTGAACGGACCTCTGAATTCTCTACCAAATCGGTTGAAAATCTGGCAGATGACGACATTATTGTGGATATTGGGCCAAATACTGCTAGTCAGTACGCATCAATCATAGGTGACAGTCAAACGGTTTTGTGGAACGGCCCCATGGGAGTCTATGAATGGGAAAATTCTAGAGACGGCACCCATATGGTAGCAAAGGCATTGGCAAACGGAGACATGTTATCGATAATTGGAGGAGGTTCAACTGTGGATGCGGTCAATTTCTTTGGTTTTGAGGCCAAAATGACACATGTATCTACGGGAGGAGGCGCTTCTCTTGAAATGTTGGAAGGTAGAGAACTCCCCGGAGTTGCTTCCCTATATGAGACGACAGAGGGCTAAGAAATTATGATAGATTTTCAGTATTTATCTAGTATCCGAAAGCAAACGGACTCTAAAATCGTGATGATAGTTGTCGACGGTTTAGGTGGAATGACAGACCCGTCAACAGGTCAGTCTGAATTAGAAGCTGCCAAACTTCCGAACTTAGACAAACTTGCCTCTATAAGTTCCTGTGGCGTCAGCACTCCTGTACTTCCTGGAATAACTCCTGGAAGTGGCCCCGGTCATATGGCTTTATTTGGATATAACCCCATTAAGTACCTATTGGGTAGGGGAGTTTTGGAAGGCCTAGGTATAGGCGCTCCAATCGGAAAGGGTGATGTTGCAGCTAGAGGAAACTTTTGTCTTTTAGGGGAGGATGGAAAAATTATAGACAGGCGTGCAGGCAGAATAACGACTGAAGAATGTGTCGAATTGGTTGAATTACTTAAGCAAATCGAGATTCCAGGTTTTGGAATTGAAATACATCCCGTAATGGATTATAGGTTTGTATTAGTCTTCAAGGGAGAAACGTCTTCTCCGGATGTGTCAGAAACGGATCCTCAAATTACAGGGGTCACCCCTATGATTTCTAATCCAACTTCTGAACGCGGCACAGGAACCGCACTGGCAGTTAACCTTTTCACTCAAAGAAGCGCCGAAATTCTTCGAGAACATAATGGAAGCGCTAACGGTATTTTGCTTCGAGGTTTCTCTAATATTCCCGAATTACCGCATTTTGGCGCCTCATATGCTCTAAACCCAGCAGCCATCGCTGCCTACCCTATGTACAGAGGAGTTGCCGGTCTCTTGGGTATGGACGTCTTGAAATCGAACCAAACTTTTGAAGATGAGATAAAAACATTAGAGGCCAATTACTCTAAAAATTACGACTATTTCTTCCTGCATTACAAACCTGCTGATAGTGCAGGGGAGGACGGAAACTTTGCTCAAAAGGTTGCCATGCTTGAGGAATTCGACTCACAACTTGAAAGAGTACTGAAACTAGAGCCGGATGTTCTCGTTGTTTGTGGCGACCATTCAACCCCGTCATACATTGCTTCACATAGTTGGCATCCCGTTCCCTTCTTAATAAGCTCAAATTTGTCCCAGGGAAGAGTTGGAGCTAAATTTACGGAAAATAGTTGCCAAGACGGTTCCATCGGAAGTATTAGGGCCGAAGAACTAATGCTGTTAGTTTTATCTCACGCTGATAAGCTGAACAAGTTTGGTCCCTGATTCTCCTTATTTTAAGCCTCTAAATTCCTTTAAATATGGTGTATAATCTTCGTAAATAACCTTAACTAAACCAAAAATCCTCTTTGTTATAATAAAGTGTGGATTTTTATAGAATTCTATTACGATCATCCATTATTTCCATCTAAAACCCTACCAACAATTCTGATCTACCGCGAGAATTCTCCAAATAATTGCCTCAAACAGATGGTTTTGGACATTATTCCGTCTGGCGCTGATTTACCAGGACTTCGATACCACTTATTCAGCACTAATTCCCCACTAACTAAATAGACTTAGCACTGAATAAAATCCGAACGAATTTAAGGCTATATTTACCCAAACTAAACAGTAATTTGTAGCTATACTATTGATTATGACTTTATATCAAAAATGCATGTCCTAGGACTGGATTTCCTAGTTTTACTTCCACATACCAATAGGTAAACAATGTCTTTTATTTTATTATTTAGTAGGATATTAATTTAATACCTTAACTACCTTAAACAATCACCTTGAAACAACGTAGGATATTAATATATATGTATATATTAGGCAATTGGAAAGACAGGTTGGATGTAAAATCCAGTGCAGAATTAGCTGGCGCTATAGCCGCTAATGCTGCTCAAGAATATCCAAATATGGAAATAGTATTATTTCCTGATGATGTATCTCTGGTGCAAGTGGCCTTAATTTTTGAATCCTACCCCTTAATTAAAATTGGTGCTCAAGATGGTCCATTAGAGAAAACAGGTAGCCTTACTGGCTCTATTGCGGCATCTAATATAAGCCGATTTTGTGACTATGTGATACTCGGTCATTCGGAAAGACGCTCCAAATTGGATGAAACAGATGAAATAGTGGCAAGAAAAGCTACTGTAGCTTCTGATCTGGGGTTAATTCCAGTTATATGTGTGTCCAAAGGGGAAGTATCAAACATTGACCCATATTTGGGAATAAGAAATCAGATAGAGGCTATACCTAGTAGGATTATTAGCCGGGGCGAACTGCTGATCGCATACGAGCCAATCGATGCGATTGGTACTGGAGTGCCAGCCGACCCTAAAAATGTAAAAGAGGCAACTCAAGTCATCCAAAATGTGATCTCTAACCTTGTGCCTACCATAAATGTTCCTGTTCTGTACGGCGGAAGTGTTGATGCTGAAAACGCGACTTCATATCTATCGCTTGAAGGAATAGATGGGGTCCTAGTTGGTGGTGCAAGCCTTACAGCAGATAGTTTCCTCTCGATTGTGGAAAAAGCATCAAATATTGAACAGGCACGATGATAGTAATACTTGGAGCGACAGGTACTGGTAAAAGTCTTGTAGCCATGAATGTCGCTAGGGCCATAGACGGGGAAATTATCAACGCCGACAGTCGGCAAATCTACAAAGGGATGACTATAGGTACTGCTAAACCAACAATAGAAGATATGCAATCTGTTCCGCATCACTTATTCGACTTTAGAGATCCCGATGAAAATTTTAGTGTTTTCGAATTCAAAAAACTTGTATCTCATACTGAATCAGATATCCGGTCCAGGAGCAAAATCCCCATATTAGTTGGAGGCACTGGGCAATACTTAAGTGCTCTATTAGAAAATTGGAGCCTAGATGGTGGTCCTCCAAACCAAGAAATACGAAAACATTTAACTAACAGATTAGTAAAGCTTGGAATTTCCGACTTAGTGGCGGAATTAACCAATAATTATCCTGAAACAGCTAGGACAATTGATCTACGCAATCCGCGAAGAGTTATACGTGCTTTAGAGAAAATATATAATAATCATGAAAAAGAAGGGTATTCATCAAATATACCGCTCCAGCCGATATTGGAAATGTCTGTGTTCGGCATCCAAATGCCTAGAAAGCATTTGTACGCAAAAGTTGATCTTAGGACTGACGATATGGTCAGAAATGGGTGGATCATAGAAACTCAAAATTTATTGGACTCAGGCTATGATGTGGAACTTCCGGCTATGGGCGGAATAGGTTACAGAGAAATATCAACATACCTGAACGGAAGTTCAACTTGGGAATCTTGTATAAGCAGAATTAGATCAAGAACTCACAGACTTATTAGAACACAGAGTAACTGGTTTAACAGAATTGACCATCCAACAATTTGGTTTGACTCACACGAACTGGACAATTCTGAAATATCCAGACAAATAACCAAACAGATCAATTAGATTGCTTAATTCGGCCTGTAAAATTGAATCGATGTTAGAATTCCCAACACTAAATTCAACAATCACTGAAACAGAAAAAAATATGAAATTCACCAAAATGCACGGTGCAGGAAACGACTACGTTTATGTGAATGGGTTTGAATATGACCTTGATTGGAAACATATATCCCAAAACGTCAGCGACAGACACAAAGGTATAGGTTCGGATGGTCTTATCGTTGTGTGCCCTCCATCTAACGACTCAGACCTAAAGATGCGAATGTTTAACGCAGACGGTTCTGAAGGAGAGATGTGTGGGAATGGAATACGGTGTCTGGTTGCTTTTGCCAGAGATGAAGGGCTTGTCGAAAGTAAGGCTCAGGTAGTCAGAGTAGAAACACTCGCTGGTGATTTGGACGTTTTTCCTATCGTTGAGAATAATGAAATGGTTGGGGCGAAAGTTAGTATGGGATCGCCTATTTTAATACCTAAAGATATACCCGTTGCAATTGGAGATGATGAGTCAATTCTGGACTATTCACTGAATGTGGATAACCACGAATTTTCCTTCAACTTTGTCTCAATGGGTAATCCTCACGCCGTTGCCTTTATTGAGGATGAAGTAGATGATTTTCCTTTAGAGTTAATAGGTCCCCAGATTGAAAATCATGCCATTTTCCCAAACAAAGTTAACTTTGAAATCGTAAATGTTATAGGTCCTTCAGAGCTAAAAATGCGAGTATGGGAAAGGGGGTCTGGAATCACCATGGCCTGTGGAACCGGGGCCTGTGCAGTAGCAGTAGCAGCACATTTAAAAGGTATCACCACAGACGCTGTCGACTTAAGGCTACCAGGGGGAGATTTAAAAGTTCGATGGGATGGGGTAGGGGAAGTAGAATTAGAAGGGCCCGTAGAAACTGTATACAGAGGGCTCTTAGACTAGCATTTAATTTTGGATTAGGTACAAACAGGAGTTAAATAGATATGAAATTCGCAAAGCGATTAGACACGGTACCACCCTACCTTTTCGTAGAAATAAGCAGAAAAATCGCAGCCAAAAAAGCAGAGGGAATAAACGTCATTTCTTTTGGAATTGGTGATCCTGACCTCGAAACTCCTAAGAACGTCATTGAAGAACTCAGCAGAACTGCCATAGATGCTCCAAATCATCGATATCCCGAAACCGACGGACTCCCAGAATTTCGAAAAGCAGTAGCCGACTGGTACCAACAACGTTTCTCGATCTCAGTGGACTCTGATAAAGAAGTTCTTCCACTAATAGGAGCTAAAGAAGGCATAGGCCATGCTGCTCTGTGCTTTATAGATCCAGGTGACATTGCCTTGGTCCCCGATCCTGGATACCCGGTTTACTCCGTGGGCACATGGTTTGCTGGCGGAGAATGCCACTGGATGCCCCTTAAAGAGGAAAACGGGTGGTTACCTGACCTTGAAGACATCCCAGAGGATGTGGCCAATAAATCTAAAGTAATGTGGTTAAATTATCCCAATAATCCCACCGGGGCTATTGTGGACAAAGGATACTTGGCCGATGTGGTTAGTTTTGGTAAACAATACGAAATAGCGATAATGCATGACGCCTGTTATACCGAGGTCGCATACGATGGCTACCGACCCATAAGTTTCCTTGAAATACCTGGCGCAATGGATGTAGGTCTTGAATTTCATTCCCTATCCAAAAGTTACAATATGACTGGATGGCGAGTAGGAATGGCTGTAGGCAATCCAGATATGATCGATGCTCTCATGGTAGTGAAATCCAATCTAGACTCGGGTATCCCAAATGCTGTCCAATATATGGGCATAGAGGCACTAAAAGCTACGAACCAGGATATAGATGCCCGAAATGCAGTCTATCAGGACAGGCGAGACAGGGTGGTTAATTCTTTAAACAAAATCGGACTCAATGTTGACCCACCCAAAGCCAGCCTCTACGTTTGGGCAAAGATTCCTTCTGGATATACTTCAGCAGAATTTGCAGAATTACTATTAGAGGAAAGAAACGTGGTAGTAACGGCTGGAAATGGGTATGGTCCTAGTGGAGAGGGATATGTTCGCCTCTCTCTTACCATTTCAGAAACGGACCTCCAGGAAGGATTAAAAAGATTAGAAGGCTGGGAAATACCGCAAAAATAAGGGGGTAACACTCATATCTACTAAACTACATAAAGTAGCTGCGAAACCTGAACGAGTCATGCTCGTCGGCGTACATATCAAAGGGTCTAGAAGTAAATGGCGGCCGAAAGATTCAATAGCTGAATTAAAGGAATTAGCTTCTGGTGCTGGTGCCAAAGTAGTAGATATAGTTAATCAGCAATTAACCAAACCAACGCAAACCTATGTTGGCAAGGGAAAACTGGAAACACTCCTAGAAACGGTCAAACAAAAAAAGATCGATACCGTAATATGTGACGACGAATTAAAACCTACCCAGCAACTCAACCTTGAAAATGCTCTCCCGGGGACAAAAGTAATAGACCGAACCGCCCTCATTTTAGACATATTTGCTTCGAGAGCTCAGACACATGAAGGAAGATTGCAAGTTGATCTAGCACAGCACGAGTATCTATTACCAAGATTAGCAGGCCAATGGACTCATTTGGAAAGGCTTGGGGGAGGAATTGGAACTAGGGGGCCTGGGGAATCTCAAATAGAAACAGATCGTCGTCTTGCTAGGAATCGAATCGGCAAACTAAAAAAGGATATTGAAAAAGTCCGACAGCACCGGAAAAGATATCAACAACGAAGGAAACGCTCTGATTTACCAATAATTTCTCTGGTCGGGTATACCAACGCAGGCAAAAGCACATTACTTAATAAGCTCTCCTCTGCGAAAGTCGCGGCAGAAGACAAACTATTTTCAACATTAGACCCAATAACAAGGAAAATACAACTAAAGAGTGGCAAAGAGGTCCTTTTAACCGACACTGTTGGATTCATTCAAAAACTACCCACAAGCCTTATTGCCGCTTTCCGCGCAACGCTGGAAGAGGCAGAAGAAGCTGACTTACTGATACATGTTTCTGATATTTCTCACCCAAATCGCTCTGAACACTGCCATGCTGTCAATGAAGTTCTCACAAACCTTGGCTTGAAACAAAAACCCAAAATAGGCGCCCTTAACAAAATAGATCTCTTGCCCGAAGAATATCTGCCCTATGAAGATGAATCTTTGATAAACCTTATGAATCAGTTCAGTCAAACAGTCTTTTGTTCGGCCGAAACAGGATTTGGGATAGGGGAACTAATTAATGCCATCGACATTAATTTAGCTTAAGAAGCACTCACTGGCATAGATTTACAATTGCGCACTATAAATGTTATGTAAAGTTAGGGGGCAGAAACATTCATAGAAAGGCAGCCCTTTGAAGTTAAATGAGTTAGCAGGCTCATCACTAAATTGCTAATATCCCTGTATGTAATCAAATGAACCTGCCTTAAGGCCGACGCTGGGAGATATTTTTGAAATTCAATTGATTGGGATATCAGTATTACATTACCTGGCGTAATGCCATTTGCAACTCCTACTGCAAATATTTCAGTATACTGGGCGTCTTCGTGGATTTCTGAGGAATCTAACAGCAAAATACTTGAGACTGCCTTATCAGGCTCTTCTACGTCATCATAGGGCCCCATACTTTTTGTCGGTATACCTAGAGCGCTAAGGTGCTCTATAACAGCAGAAGTAACCTCTTTAGTGCCGACTGTGGTATCTATAAAAAGCAGATACCCTTGACCGACAGGCTCAGAATATTGCTGTCTTTTGACAGACCGAATCGAAACCGGTTCTTCTCTTTCCAGACCTAATTCTGCTTCGGGTACCTGGCCTTCGACCTTTTCCTCGGATACAACATCGTCTTTTTCAACAGATGCTATGAAAGCAATATTATTTGTGTATATTTCTATAAATTCGTCTGTCTGTTCTAAATCTATGTCTAAATCCCTTACCAATAGATTCGTAAGAAATTCAGATTTTGGCAGTTCTCCGGCCTGCACTAATTGATTTAATTTATCGAATTTCTCCGGAGTATGGGCAGCAACACCTAAAGTTTTCGCTAACTCTTCCCTTGACTTTGGCATTGAAATTGAAATGCCAAGTTCCGTTAAGGAAATAGTGTCGTCTTTATACCTTCCCCTGGTAAACCCATACTGTTCCGAAGCCGCCAAGAGAGTGGTAAAGCTACTACTACGGTGACTTATACCTAAATGTGAGGCTAAAAGCCCCCGATCAAGTGGGAGACCAGCATTATCACGATATATCGCTTTAGCTATTTCCGAAGTTTCCTCAAGAGTGTGCGCGGGATAGCTTCTTACCCTTCTTGTCCTGCGGCTTCCGTCTTTATTCATGCTATTTCAAACACACCATTGTCTTTTGAAATCATTTTGAAATAAATATACCCTTCCCAATATAATTGTCAATGGGCTTCACTAATTGTGCAGATACTCCCTATTTCAATTCCTCACAAATTGATAAAATAGAAAGCATACGAATTTCGGCCCTAACCGCTCATTAGGAATACAACAGATAAAATGGCCAAGCTATCCACCCTAATATTTACCTTATTCTTCTTCTCAATGATTGCCGCATGCGCTTCTGAACCTAATGAGAAGGCGCCTTTGGCTACTCCTCCTGGATATAGCGAGGCTAGTGCTCCCTACTCGATCGCATCTGAGCCAACTAAATCTGATTTGGGCTCATCTCAAGGCACCCCGAAGGAGTTAGAGGCCATCTGGGAAGCCTGGGCACTTTTGAACAGGGAACATATAGATCGCGCCTCTTTTGATTCGAACACTTTCGAAGAATCAGCGATAAAGGGATTAATAGATGCTGTTGAAGACACTCACACCTCATACGTGGACCCTCTCGTACTAGAAATTGAACAAACGGATTTATCTGGGCAATTCGAAGGAATTGGGGCACATGTCAGAAGACGGGAAGACGGTATGATCCAAATAATAAGCCCAATTGAAGGGGGCCCCGCAGAAGCGGCGGGAATATTAGCTGGTGACATAATATTAGCCGTAGACGGAGAATCCATAGAAGGACTAGAACTGTTAGAGGCCGTGTCTAAGATCAGAGGACCCAAAGGGAGCACAGTTTCCCTTACAGTAAAACACATCGGGCAACTGGAAAGCACAGTCATAGAGGTGCTTAGAGACGTCATAGCCCTCCCTAGTGTACTACTCAGAAGTGATCCTGGAGCTGACATAACCCATATCAGAATTACCGAATTCAAAGGGGATACCCCAGCTAGGCTTTCTGAAATTCTGGATACGGAAATCGAGTCCGGATCAAAAGGGTTGATCCTAGATCTAAGAAGTAACCCCGGAGGATACCTACAGCAAGTGTTCGATATTGCTAATATGTTTCTAGACGACGGAGTTATACTCCTAGAGGAGCGTCAAAACGAGAACATAACATGGAAAGCCTCTACAGGAGGAGCTGCGACTGACCTACCTATGGTATTGCTTGTCAACAAATACAGCGCTAGTGGAAGTGAAATTCTAATGGGAGCTTTCCAGGATAGTGGCCGAGCTATTGCTATCGGAGAACAAACCTTCGGGAAAGGAACAGTGAACGTTTTCCGGAAATTAAGTAATGGAGGCGGCCTTTACATGTCAGTGGGCCGTTGGTATACGCCAAACCAAAGGCTTATAGAAGGCGAAGGCTTGACACCAGACATATTAATAACCTCAAGAGATTCCCAAGAAGCCGACATCAAACAAGTCGATGCAGCGTACGAAGAAATAGAAAAACTCTTAGGTAACTAACGACGGGATGAAGCGATGCCACAAACATTAATAGCATCTAACCGCAGAGCGAACTACGACTATGAGATCTTAGAAACAGTCGAGGCTGGCCTAGTCCTACAATCCTCAGAGATCAAATCCATCCGTGACAACCGCGTTAATTTAGCCGGTTCTTACGCGTTCCCATCAAACGGCGAAATGTGGCTGCATAATGCACATATAGCTCAATACCCATATTCCAGAGGTGAAAACCACCACCCATTAAGAAGCCGAAAATTACTCTTGAAAAAACAAGAGTTACGAAAATACACATCAGCTGCCCAGCAAAAAGGCTTTTCTATCGTTCCCCTAAAACTCTATATCTCTGGCCATTATGCGAAAATCACAATCGGTATAGGGCGAGGGAAAAGACGATACGATAAAAGAAAGGCCATAATGGAAAAAGAAAGATCAAGAGAAGCAAAAGAAGCAATAAAGCGAAATTCCCAGTAACAAAAAAAGGGTTTCGGGATTTATTCCGAAACCCTTTTCAGTTAAACCTACTAAAACTTACCGATCGCCTCTGTTGACCTGTAAGGTGTCACCGGGAGCCAACGCTACCCTCCTGACATCTATTCGAAACTTCAGTAACCAATAAGCCAATGTAGCTTTGCTAACACCTAAATAATCGGCGGTTGCGGTAAGGCCCTGCTCCGTCACCATTTCTGGGAGCATTTTCTCCAACGGCTGACGGAACCTTTCCTCAACAGCAATCATCTTTTTCGTCTTTCTTGTAGCCATCAATTCCTCCGTTAATTTCGAAGACTACTAGATGTTATTTACCAAATAGAGCAATGTCAACGAAGTTTTCAATCATTTCTAGAGCTTTTCTAATCATTTCAATTTCCCTTTCGTCCCAGCTGGGGTGCTTAATTGAATTAATCAACGGGCTAACAAGGTGAGGTGCACAAGATCTA
>RQOP01000025.1 GCA_008373095.1 SAR202 cluster bacterium
TCGGAATTATATTTATTACCCATGACTTTGGAATAGTTGCAAAGATGTGTGACCGAGTGGCCGTCATGTATGCCGGAAAAATCGTCGAACAGGGAACAGTAACTGAAATTTTTGACAACCCGCTTCACCCTTACACTGAGGCACTAATTAGATCTGTCCCAAGAATGGAGGAGAACGTTGAGAGGTTATATGCTATTCCCGGAAACCCTCCCAATGTGACAAACCGTCCCTCAGGTTGTAACTTTCAGCCTAATTGTGACGCGAAGGAGAACCCTAATCCCGAGTGTGAATTAGTAGAACCGGTCCTTAAAGAAGAGACCCCTGGCCACTGGGTAGCCTACTGTGCCGCGTGTGTAGATACACATGGCTGCAAATGGTTCCCAAGAGCGCTATAAATCATAAATAAGAACACAGAAAGAGGTTCAATATGACAAGTGAAAGCGGAGCTTTACTGGAAATTAGAAATCTTAAAAAACACTTCCAGGTCGGCGGTGGAATGTTCGGTTCCATGACGGGAAAAAAAGAATACTTGAAAGCTGTAGATGGTATAAGCCTCTCAATTGAACCGGGTACAACTTACGGACTCGTGGGAGAATCTGGCTGCGGAAAATCGACTACAGCCAAAATGGTACTTATGCTGGAAGAGCCTACAGACGGGGAAATCCTATTTGACGGTAAGGATGCAATAAACGCGGACAAAGAAGGTAAAAGAAATTATAAATCTAGTGTTCAGGCTGTTTTTCAAGACCCTTGGGCCTCTCTAAATCCACGAATGAAGGTAGAAAGCATCATCGCGGAACCGCTGGAAGTAAATACAACGATGACACGAGGAGAGATCCGAAGCAAGGTACGAGACATTTTGGAAGAAGTTGGGTTGCAAGAATACCAGGCCGAACTTTACCCCCATGAATTTTCAGGCGGACAGAGACAAAGAATTGGCGTTGCAAGGTCACTAGCATTAAATCCAAAGCTTATTGTTCTTGACGAGCCAGTATCAGCCTTGGATGTATCTATCAGAGCCCAGATAATGAACCTATTAATGGATTTACAGAAAGAGCATGGTCTTACTTATCTGTTAATTGCACACCACCTAGCCACGGTTAGATATATGTGCGACAAAATGGGAGTTATGTACCTTGGAAAACTAGTTGAAGAAGCTAGTACTGACCAGTTATTTGACACTCCGACACACCCTTACACCCAAGCTCTAATAGGTGCTGCGTTACCATATCATCCTAATGATCAAAAGGAAGAATTGTTGCTTGAAGGTGAAGTGCCTTCTCCAATAAATCCGCCGTCTTGCTGCAGTTATTCTCCTTTGTGCCCAGAGCCAGATCCCAAGTGCAATGAGAATGAACTGATCACAAGAGAAGTTGCACCAGGCCACAGAACAGCTCATTGTGCCCATTGCGCAGATGAGTATGGTTGCTACTGGTTCCCAAGAGAAAGATAGATTACCAATATTGCGGTGCGATCCACACGGTTAGGATTTGCACCGCAATAATTTCACCTTTTTTCGACTTATCTAAGGTTTTACCCATAAGTCTCATCGCCGTCGTCACCTTTGTAGTTTTTTTTGCATGTGGTTCTTCTAGTCATGACACTCAATTAGACACCGCCCATAGCCATTATTTGCAGGGTCGTACTGAGCAAGCAAAACAACTATTAGATGAAATAATAGTAGCCAATCCCAATGCAAGCGATGCTTTTCTCCTAAGGGGCAAATTACATGAAGATGATTCTGACTATTTGAAAGCAATAGCCGATTATTCCTCAGTGATAGATCAAAGACCAAAATTGAGCCAAGCATGGTCTTTACGAGGATCTTCTTACTATCAGATAGATGCTTTTCAAAACGCCATTAGAGATTTCTCAACTGCAATTGAGTTGGAACCTGGAAATGCAGATTTATATTTATATCTAGGAAATTCCTATGGAGAATTAGATATGTTTGCAGATGCAATAAAGAATTTTAATATCGCAAGGGAGATATCCTATGGTGACTATTACGGTAACCTCAGTAAGGCTTATCACGATCTCAATACTGAAAACTATTCCTCCGCCCTAGGTAGAGCTAGTTCGGCTATTGAGGAAAATCCAACAGATCCAATGCCTTATTTATATAAAGGAATCGCTCTTTATTACTTAGGAGAAATCGATGGATCTACTTTCCATTTAGAAACTGCACTAGACTTGAACCCTGACAATCCGACCATCCTTTACAATCTGGGTCTAGCTTATTTGGCGTCCAGTGACCCAAATTTAGCAATCACGCATTTACAATCAGCATTGGCCATCGATCCATCATTAAAACCCTATATCGATCTCACAGGCATCTTTGAAGACAAATAACGAGACAAGCTAACTCTCGTCTCCTATGACCTAGCCCCCGCAACCCAAATCATCCTTTCACACTCCGCATTGAAAGGATTACCGTCAAAATCTCCTTGCAACGATAAAATTTCAAATCCGCAAATGCGCAGCAAATGATACATTTCCCAACGAAAGGTATATCTGAAAGAAAGATCATGGACAATCTTTTCCCGGACAATTCCTTGGGCGTCAACAAATTCAACTACTATTTTTGTTTCCACTATCTGTTCATAATCATCGTAGTATCTCTGGTGGTAAAACACTAATTTGCCACCATCTTCTTCGTTGTCAACATCCATCAAATGGTACAAAGTTGCTGGATCACCCAAAATGATATCCGGATCCGGTACGTTCATCTCAAGAACCAGTTTGCCACCAGGGTTCAAATAGCGCCTCAAATTATGGAGAAATTTTTGTTGTTCTTCAGACGATAGAATCGACATAAATGCCAGTGAAGGTACAATCGCTAAAGAAAATTTTCTGTCGGAAATAATATTCAATTCAGGTAGAGTGGTCTGGCTAAATAAAACTTGGCCCGGATTAGACAATTTTTCAATTTTATTTCTAGCAATCTCTATCATTTCTGCCGAAGGGTCTACGGCATGAACTTCCTTACCAAAATCTGCGAGGAATTCTGTTATCCGCCCAGTTGAACAGCCTATTTCCAACACTGAAGACCCTTTTGGAGAAGCTTGCTCAAGATAATAACCAACATCATCTCGTCTATCTTGAAAGACCAAGTCACATACTCTTGCCCAAGCAGGACTTTCCTGCTCATCGACCATATGAAACATGAATTAACCTCTTTTTAATTATCGTCCAGCTTTCAGGGGTTTAGTTTAACGATAGAGTCGTCGCTTGTTAGGGTTACCCAAATTTCCCCGTTTACAGGAAGTATTTTTGCGGGGGCAGCCCCGACAGGATATGTTGCCAGCATTGCACCTTCTGTAGAGAGTTTGGTAACTGTTCCATCCATACTGTTTGCAGTCCATATATACTCCCCGTCATAAGCAATTCCATAAGGCAACCTTCCTGTCTCAAACCTTCCTAGATCTTCACCATTTTTTGATAATTTGGATACAGTATGTTCTCTCCAATTCGCTACCCATATATTCTCTCCTTCCTCCGTAAATGCTATGGGTACATCACCCACTGAAAAATTACCTTCCGGATTTCCATCTTTAGTAAATTTGGTAACACTGTCACTATGAGCATTTGCAGCCCAAATATTTTCTCCATCGAAAAACAACACTATCGGCCCAGCACCTTCCGTTTCCACAGGAGGTACCGAATTTCCTTCAAGATCTAATCTGTAAAGTAAGGTTTCCCAGCAACCTGAGGTCCAAACATTTTCTCCATCGAAAGCTAAGGTTCGTGGCAAAGTGGATACTGAGTAAGTGCCAAGGAGTTCTCCGTCACGTGAAAGTCTAGTTGCATTATGATCGAATTGATTTGCAGACCAGATATTTTCCCCGTCGAATAAAAGTGCGTTCGGTTCCCTGCCATGGGATTCGTAGACAGCTTCCTGCTGTCCATCTAGACCAATTTTCATAATGGTATGTGAAAGAGCATTTCCAACCCATAAATTATCCCCATCAAATATTATTGGCTCAGGGGCATTACCAACGGGATAAGTAGCAATCGTGACATCCTCAACAACCAGTTTGGAAACTAGTCCTTCTGCTGAATGTGCTGCCCAGACTGTGCCTTGACCATCGGTAGCTAAAGCATTTGGTGTATTCCCAATGTGGAAGGTTCCTAAATGGTTACCCTCTGTCCCATATTTTGTAACTGTCTTATCGGTACGATTTGCGACCCAAATTCCTTGACCGTCATAAACAACATCACCAGGTAAGGTTCCTGTTATATAGTCAGCGACTCGACTTCCTTCTAAAGTAAACTTACTTAGGGTGTCATCTAAAGAATTAGTTACCCATATATGACCCCCGCCATACGTTATCCCTCTTGCTCCTCCACCTGTATTCCAGGTACCAATCAAATTGCCAGCTTGGTCTATTTTTGAAATAGAGTCGTCTCCATGGTTGACGACCCATATGTACTGTCCATCAAATGTTAATTTTTGTGGTTTGGCACCCGATTGAATATTTTTGACCGTTTGCCTGTCCTTGGTGACCATCGTAACAACATCCCTACCTGAATTTGCGATCCACATGGCATCACCTGCATACAGCATATCGGTCGGTCGGCGTAGTTCAACTGGCGCACTACCCATTCCACCCTTTAAATCAAAGGTTCTGACAGCAAAATATGTTCCTACCCAAAGCTCATCACCATCATGTGCCAACGAATTTGGATAAGGGTGAAGCGGCATGGAATAAATCAATTCACCATCCATAGAGTAGTTTGCAATTCCGTCTTCATCTTGTGACGCAACCCATATAGATCCTTCATGAAAAAAAAGATCCGTTGGGTTTTCAGTAACTTCAAATGTAGATATTGTCGGAACGAAAATTGGTTCTTCCGAATTGGGCGGGCTGGTAGTTGGTACTTCATGGACATTAATTGGGATGGGACCACGGCCTGGCTGCTCCACTGCCACTTTAGGGGTAGATTCAGGCTCAGGTACAACCATTGGGGTAGCCATCTCAACAGCATTACCTGCATTATTTATGGGCTCCACTCTAGGGGGGGTGCTTTTCCTGATTAATAACGCCGTCACAAGAGAAGATAGAACCACTGAAATCGGCACTGCCGCTGCCAAGAAGTAAACTACCCAAGAGGGAATGATAGCCGCATATAAAATTTCGGATCGATAGTCAGGTTCCCCGAATATGGCAACTATGTTTACAAATACAGAAACGATGATGGCGATAAATATAAACGAGTTCAGCTTATGCATTTTTCCTCACAAAAAAGCCCCACTACCTTATCTGTAGCGGGGCTTTCTCAGTAGCTTCTTAATTATCGTGACTGCTATTCAGTAGCAGTGAATGTCCCAACTTTGGCTCCATCACATAAAATATCAAAGGTTCCGGCAGCTCCAATATTAAAGTCATAGTTTTTCCTCGATCCAGAGGCCAAGTCTAAGGCAATAGAGGAGGTCCCAATTTCCAAAGCACCACCGGCAGCCTTTATGGTCATACCGGAAATCTCGTATTTCGCTTCTTTCTTCTCACCTACAATCTCAATAGATTTTGTGGCTCCTTCTTTCACCGATGTACCACCAAGTTGGACACCTAGACGAACCCGTGACGCTACCGGCGCTGTTAGATCTGCAGGAGTAGCTTTACAAGTACCATCAGCCTTATCTAAATCCACCGATAGTTCCTGAAGTTTACTCGCTATTGGTGACCTGTGAAACTCACCTGTTTTATCCTCGTCTGTTCGTGCAGGTCTTCTGTTTCCAGACTTGACACCACATGCAGTAGCTATAATGCCAACTAACACAATGAGCAGAACCACCATCATAAATTTATTGCTCATAGTAATCATAATTCGCTCCGTTTAATGAAAATGATTAAAGATTCCTTAACCTGTTTCAGTAATATTGAAACCTCGCTTCCTCTGTTGAAATTTCCACACATTATAAAAGGAAAGGAGCAGGCCAATTAAGGTCTACCCCTTTTAATTTTTATCTCTTTTAGTTGAGCTGTCGCAATCTAGGGTCCAATCTATCTCTTAACCAGTCACCCAAGAAATTAAGGGACATAACAACTAAGAATATAGCAACCCCAGGGAAGAACGATATCCACCAAGCATCGTTGATGTATGGCCTGCCATCGTTCACCATAGCGCCCCAAGCCGGAGTGGGAGGCGGTATGCCAGCACCCAAGAAACTCAAGATAGCTTCGGTCAATATGAGCTGACCCACTCTCAAAGTAGCAATTACAAT
>RQOP01000026.1 GCA_008373095.1 SAR202 cluster bacterium
CAAACATAATCTCGAATTTATCGTTTCGGATTTCCGACCCAGCACTTAGTCACTAGCTTGTGCTCTTCTTCTCTCGGCTCTGCTTGGTTGCGGTACCGCTTCAATCATTTCGCTCCTGATTTGGTCAGGTTCCCCAAATCTAGCTTTAAAGACCAAAAGGGGTACCATTATGACGACCACAGCAATGGAGATAAATTGAGCTTCTTGTAGGCCAAGACCCCATATCCTATCTTCTCTTAAGAACGTAACTAGGAATCTTCCTGTGGAATACAGGGCTAAGTAAAGGCAGAATAACATCCCAGCAGGTTTTATCCTGTCTTTCAAGTTCCATAACAACATGAGAGCGGTTAAATTCCAGAATATTTCGAATGCTATTACTGGGTGTACCGCTGTGTTTAGACCAGTGTTAGCGCAATATACGGCCGCACTTTGGGCATTTGTCCAAATGAATCCAAAAAAATAGTCAGTCGCTTTTGCACAGTGTTCCCCATTTACGATGTCTCCGAGGCGCCCTATGGACTGAACCATAAGCATGGCAGGAGCGGTTAAGTCTGCAATTTGCATAACGGGCATCTTTTTAATTGCTCCGTATGTTATGCCCCCTATAGCTCCTCCAAGTATTCCGCCCCAAACTCCTATACCGCCTGACCAAATTGCGAAAATTTGCAAAGGGTTTTCTAAATAGTTTGGACCTGTTTGTAGATGATCTATGACATGTACGAACCGTGCACCGACAATTCCGGATATGATGGCCCATACGGCAATTGAATAAACATCGTCAGGATTTATATTTCTAAGGGGAGCCCATCTTCCCACTAGGAATACGGCAGAAGCCACTGCAATGAAGCTAAACACTCCATGCCAACTTAACAAAAATGAGGAAGATTCTATAAGGAAGGGGCCGGTTATTATTTCAATCATATTTTTTCAAAAAAGTTTAGAACTGCTCAATATTTAGGATTAATTCTTATCCTGCTCCGGGCCTATGTCAAGGTAAGATTTAACTCAAATCACTTGCTATGGGTCTGTTTGGATATCAAATGATTATTAAATCAAATAATATTCTTTCCTTAATTGGAGATTTTCTTGAATATTTGCTGGTGGAAAGAGGTTGTTCTCAGAACACACTTTCATCCTATAGCAGTGATCTGTATCAGTTCACAGAACAGGTCGGTAAGACGAATGTACATGAATTAAATTCGACAGATATCGACAAGTTTTTAAAATATCTTTTGGATAAAGGATATCTTCCTGCGACCAAGGCAAGGAAATTAGCTTCTGTAAGGTCGTTTGTATCTTATCTGCATGCGGAAGGGTTCATTCAAAGTGATCCTACAGACTTAATTCCCAGCCCAAAAAGATCTAAACGGTTACCTACAGTTCTTAAATTTTCAGATGTTAAAGCTATTTTGGAACTTCCATTGAATATTTCCTCTTCCGCCGAAGCTATGCGGGACGCTGCTATGTTGCAGATAGCATACGCAAGTGGCTTACGAGTAAGCGAAATAATAGGCTTGGACGTGGAAGATATAGATTTTACTGCTGAGTCTGTTAGGTGTTTGGGGAAAGGATCCAAGGAGAGAATAGTACCAGTACATAAAAAAGCTTTAGATAGTATAGACATATACTTAAGTAAGGGAAGAAAAAAGTTCAAAGATAAAGGTATTAAAGCGCTTTTCCTAAATAAGAGAGGCGATCGGCTGACTAGGCAAGGATTTTGGGGTATTGTGAAAAAGTATGCACGAATTATTGGGTTTGAGAATACTATGACTCCTCATACCTTGAGACATAGTTTTGCGACTCATTTATTGGAAGGGGGTGCTCCGATAAGGCACGTACAAGAATTGCTTGGTCATGCTAGTATTTCAACAACGCAAATATATACCCATTTGGCGGTGGAATTTGTCAGAGATCAATATGACAGTGCACACCCAAGGGCTTAGCACCTTCTCGGTGCAGATAAAATTGTAAATTATAAAGTTAGGGAAACCTCATAGGAGCTGCAGAATGCCAAGCAAAGGAAAGCAAAGAGCATCAAGACAGGCACAACTGAGAAATAGGAAAAGAAAGTCATCGAAAAGTCAGGTAGTGGATTCTAGGACTGCAACCACATCCTCCCCTGCCACTCAACCTGAATCGAGTTCAGAACCAATAGAACAGCTAAACACGAATGCAGAATCTAAGCCTGTTCGTCAGGTACCTACAACAGCACAAGCAGGCGTTAGTGCATTAAGGTATGAATATCTGGGAAGTGAAGTTAAGCGGATAGCGATTGTGGCAGCAATAATTGTGGTTTTACTGGTCGCGCTCTCCTTTTCGCCTATAACTGCTTAGAAAACTTTCTATGAAATTTTAGTGGGTATGTAATGGGGGCAGATAAATTTACTGAAAGATTGGCTCATGCCCCTACAGGTCCCGGGGTATACCTAATGCGGGACGATAAAAGACTGATCTTGTATGTCGGTAAGGCAAGTAATCTTAGGAATCGTCTCCGATCATATTTTGTCCCGAAGTACCATGAAGATTTGAAAACTCGAGTTTTGGTTTCAGAGATTGAAGATTTTGATTTTATAGTTACTGAATCTGAACAAGAGGCACTGATTCTCGAATGCAATCTGATCAAGGAATACCAGCCACGATTCAATTCTAGACTGAAAGATGATAAATCTTATCCGTTTATTAAAATTGATAACTCTGAAGATTTTCCTCAGGTTTATATAACCCGAAATGTCCAGAAAGATAACGCTAAGTATTTTGGACCTTATGCCAGTGCTGGTAGTGTAAGAAAAACACTATCTCTTTTGAAGAAATTATTCCCATATAGGTCGTGTACAAAAACCATAACAGGAACGGATGACAGAGCCTGCCTGGATTTTCATATCAATAGGTGCGTAGGTCCTTGTATAGGTGAGGCTAATAAGGATCAATACGGGGAAATAATAGACCAAGTGGTTTTATTCCTGGAAGGTAACACCACTCAAATTGTCGGATCTTTAAAAAGCAGAATGAATGAGTCTGCTGAAAATTTGGAATTTGAAAAAGCTGCTGCTCTACGAGATCAATTGATATCTATTGAAAAAGTTCAAGAAGGGCAGAAAGTACTTACATTAAAGCCAGAAAATCTAGATGTGGTTGCTTGTTCTCAGTGGTCAGATGATGCATGGATTGAGATATTTTTTATTCGTCAAGGTAAGCTAATCGGCCGTGACTCGTACTTAATGGAAGTTGGGCAGCACGACGATATAACTAGTGTCCAAAATGCTTTTTTGCAACAATTTTATGAGGTAACTCCTTATGTGCCACCAAATGTTCTCGTACAAATGCCAATTGGCGAAGAAGAAAATCAAATAGGAGAATTTCTTTCCCATAAAAGAGGATCTCCTGTCCGGGTATATAAACCAGTCAGAGGTGAAAAAAGGAAACTAGTGGAAATGGTTTCTAATAATGCCCGGGAAGGATTGGACCAGCACAAGGTGAAGAAATTTGCCAAATTGACTCAGGATGATAGTGCGCTAGAAGAGCTTCAGGAGGCTTTGAACCTGCCGAGATTACCCAGTCGTATTGAGTGCTATGACATATCAAACATTCAAGGTAGTAACGCGGTCGGTAGTATGGTGGTATTTGAAAAGGCTCGACCTAAGACATCTGACTATAGGCGTTTCCAAATAAAGAATGTAAAAGGGGTTGATGACTACTCTATGATGAGGGAGATGCTAACTAGGCGCTTCAAGCGCTTAATAGATAAGGAGTCAGACTCGACTTCATGGACTAATGACCCGGATCTTGTATTGATAGATGGCGGAAAAGGACATTTAGGGGTTGCGCTACAGGTGTTTTTAGAGTTGGGAGTTACCGACATACCTTTGGCTAGTTTGGCAAAGGAAAACGAAGAGTTGTTTGTCCCGTATATGCAAGAGCCAATTATTTTACCTAGGAATTCCCATGCCCTTTTTTTGGTGCAAAGGGCAAGAGATGAAGCTCACAGATTTGCGATCACATATCATAGGGCAAAACGATCTAAATCCACATTTAAGTCCACGTTAGATTCCGTCGAGGGTATCGGTCCACAAAAGCGAAAAGCTCTGCTAAGAAAATTTGGTTCAGTCAGAAATATAAAAGCAGCAGATGTAGATCAGCTAGCTGAAACCGAAGGAATAACTTTAAAATTAGCGGAGAAAATAAAAGATGCTATATAAGTGTAATTATTTGTTTAGTTAAGCTTTTGTAGTGCCTGTTCACAGGTTATAGTATCGTCGGAAATTCCTTCGTAGAGCACTTTGTTGTTGGTGACGATGGGATATCCAGATATATCGCAGATCGAAATGATATTTGCAACTTCCAAATCTATTTCTGTACTTGCCGAATACTGTCTGAGGTAATGTCCAGTTTTAGTAGCAATATCTGTGTCAATTTTGGAAACACTTATGAATTCAAGTAAGCCAAGATAGCCTATTTCAGATTTTCGATCGAATCCAGGGTCACTCCATATTTTGGCAATTGTCAATGGGGAAATAACTATATCTATTTCTCGGTCTATGGCTTTGTAAAGAAGGTCCTGACATTCTATGTGCCCTTCCTTGTAACCCGAAAGAACCGATGAATCCACAAGGGCTGTATATTTCGGGGTCATAGAAAAGCCTTTCGCGCAATCTCTTTCGCCTCTTCTTCAGATAACTCAATTGGAGCTCCCACTGGTCGGTCCGCTTGCCTGTTTAGGTACTCATCTTGCCAGATAGAGGTTTCTGTTGAGGTGGGCTGATCTGATGGCTGGGACGTATTAGTAGATTCATATCCGAGGTATAGTTCTAATGATTCTTCCAATATCTCTCGCATGGACATTCTGGATTCAGCTGACTTTGCTTTAGCCTGTAGGTATAAGTCTTCACTTATTTTTGCGAATAATTGACGGGTAGGTCCTTCATTCTTTTTTCTTGCCATTATGGTACCTTTGCTTCTCGCAATGTATTTTATAATTTTTTTTCAAATTAACGTAAAAATTTAAGAGCAATAAGAATATATCAATATTATTGGTTTAGGTAAATGTGGCTAATTTGAATCAAAAAGATTCCATTCACACTTGTAAAGGAATGACAGTGCAAATATGAAGATATTGGTGGCTCCTCAAGAATTTAAAGGTAGCATTTCCGCTTTGTCAGTTGCTGAGGCTGCTGAAACAGGCGTTATGAGAGTTTTTCCGGAGGCGGAGGTTGTCCTTTGTCCCGTTGCTGATGGTGGGGATGGCACTCTTGAAACTTTAGTAGAAGTATCTGGTGGAGAGGTGCGGACCTGCAGTGTTCAAAACCCGATCGGAGAGACAATTACAGCCCAATGGGGAGCTATGGGTGATGGAGTTACAGCAGTGATTGAGATGGCCCGCACATCAGGTCTGGCCCTGTTAAGTCTTGACGAAAGGGATCCGCTGAATTCATCGACCTTCGGGTTGGGGCAAGCTATTCTTGAAGCGCTCAACCAGGGATTCCGCAAATTTATAGTTGGTATTGGTGGCAGTGCGACAAACGATGCTGGTGCAGGTATGGCTCAAGCCTTGGGGGCTACATTACTCAATGCTGAAGGAAAATCCATTCCTTTTGGAGGGGCAGCCCTGGCTGATTTAAGATCCATCGATATTTCAAAAATGGATACCCGGATAGAAAATTCCCAATTTATGGTAGCTTGCGATGTAAGTAATCCCCTCACAGGGGATGAAGGGGCTTCGGCTGTATATGGACCGCAAAAAGGTGCTACCCCAGAGATGGTAGCTCAATTAGATAATGCTCTTTTAAATTTTGCGGAAATAGTAAAGAAAGATATAGGAAAAAATGTTTCAGAAATTTCTGGTGCTGGTGCTGCAGGAGGACTGGGTGCTGGCATGCTCGCATTTATGGGAGCAGAATTAAAGGCTGGAGTGGATATAGTGTTGGAAACAGTCCAGCTCAGAGAAAAACTCTCGGATGTGGACCTTGTCATCACAGGGGAAGGAGGCATGGATTTCCAAACGGTATATAACAAAGCCCCTATAGGTGTTGCTAGGATTGCTGGTGAATTTAATATCCCAACGATTGCTATTGCTGGATTACTCGGACAAAATTTTACCGTGGTTCATGATCACGGTATTCGGGCTGCTACATCCATAGTCGATGGACCTATCTCCTTGGAAGAATCATCGGAGAGAGCCTCTGAATTAATATCTAATTCTGTGGAGGAGAGTCTTAGATTTATATCAGTCGGAATGGATATGAGGTAGATTAATCTTCCTCCACAAGAAGCAAATGGACCTCCCCTGGCCCGTGAACTCCTGTAACCAGCGTATATTCGATATCTGCGGATCTACTTGGACCAGAAATTAAACTGGTGTAGGAATCCTGATTTCCGTCCAAAAAGTTCTTTCTTTGCATGGTAAATAATTCATCTAAAGACGGAAGTACCTGACCCTTTTTTACGACGGCCACATACAAGGGAGGAGCTAGACTTACCAGTCTACCCACTTCACTGCTGGCAGATACAACGCAAGTGCCAGTTTCCGCAATGGCGTAATTAACCCCAGTAACACCTATGTCAGCCTCTATAGCTCGGGTTCTGTTAAAGGCTGGATCTCCATCCGGTGTAATGACAGTTATCTCACTTTCGTCTGGCAAATTAACTTTTTCCAGCCCTAGATTTTCGGTGCATTCTTGATCTGAAATGACAATATGATTTGAATTTCTCTCAAACGCTAATGAGGCGATGTAATCGGAGGCATCTTCATAGGTAGCGCATCTAAATACTTTCCAACCAGCTGCTTCTGAAGAAGTTATCAGCGTATCAAATAACTCCTCCCAGTTCGCAGTTGCCTGCTCCTGAATAGAAACTGTTCTATCCATCAAACCGTCGAGGTCGTTATCGATTACCAGTTCTCCGATACAGCTGTCTTTAGTTTCATGATCCGGGTATAAAGCCTTTTTTATTCTATTTAAAAAATTTTCTCTGCTCATGTCTAGTCACTCATTATAAATAACTTTCTGCGCCAAAATTTAGAAGATTATTCATATGGGTATATAGGTAAACACACCCTTCAGATTTTGCCTTTACCATATGTTTTTCGGAACTAGCGGTTCCTGGAGTTAGCCCCTTGGTGATTATAGATCTGAAAATTTGTGATATTGCTGTACTCACAGGAGGTTCGTTTGCTTTTCCAGGATAACCTAGTGACTGAGACAAATCAGATGGGCCGACAAAGAAAACATCGACATTTTCTGCAGACAAAATTTCATCCAAATTCTCAATGGCTTCTTGGTCTTCAATCTGCAGTACCACTATCGACTGGCTGTTAGAAATTTTCGAATATTCATCAAGGTTTGTACCGATACCGTAATTTGATGGGCGAGTTCCCATTGCTAACCCTCTATTCCCCAAAGGATGGAATTTCACAGAGGCTACCGCAGCCTCTGCCTCCTCTTTTGACTTTATATGTGGGACTTGGACCCCATCCACGCCTCTATCCATTACTTGCATGATGTCAATTGGACTATTTGAAGGAGGTCTCGCGATGCAAGTTATTCCTGCTGCCTTCGCAGCTATCGCCATGACTTCAAGATTTGAAAGATCAATCGAGCCATGCTCGCAGTCAAACAATATCCAGTCAAAGCCCAATTCGGCAACCATTTCAACCAACTGTGGTGAGCTGAACATTAAGGATATTCCTATTACAGGAGTGCCTGATACCATCGTTGCTTTCATTTCGGGTGCTTTCATATTACGTCTGCTATGCCTCAATTTCCGTTTTTGCATTTTCACTTTGCAGCAGGTTTACGATACCCTATTTCTGCAATCTTTAGGAGATATTGAATCTGGATTAAAGAGAGTGGGGATATGAGTCAGTCAGAGTTACTGGAAATAAAAAACCTTGTTCCAGAGTTAAAAAACATAGTTGGCAGCGATTATGTATTGGATGATAAGGCGGATCTTTTAGTTTATGAATACGACGGTTCAATAGACCGAGGTAATCCAGTAGTCATAGTTTTACCTCAGTCCGCGACCGAAATATCTAGTGTGTTGAAGCTGGCGAGGTCACACTCAATTCCTGTGGTCGCTCGGGGAGCAGGTACTGGCCTGAGCGGAGGAGCAATCGCTGAACACGGCGGCATTGTTATATCCATGGCTAGGATGAACAAGATATTGGAAGTCAACGCGGATGACAGGTATGCCATTGTGGAACCTGGAGTAGTAAATCTAGATTTATCGACGCATGTTGGGCCTCAAGGTCTATATTATGCCCCTGATCCATCAAGCCAGCGGGCCTGCACTATAGGTGGAAATATAGCTGAAAACTCAGGTGGCCCTCATTGTTTGGCATACGGCGTTACCACAAATCATGTGCTGGGAATGGAAGTTGTACTAGCTGATGGTTCTGTTACTTGGTTCGGTGAAAATGAGAGAGACGGAATTGGATATGATCTTAGAGGCATAACTATTGGTTCAGAGGGCACATTGGCCATAGTAACGAAAATATCGGTACGTTTGCTTAGATCTCCTGAGCATGTGAAAACCATGTTAATGGCCTTTGAAACGATTGAGGATGCTAGTGCTGCGGTGACAGGAATAATAGGGGCCGGTATGGTTCCAGCGGCCCTAGAAATGATGGATCATTTTTGTATTAAAGCAGCTGAAGAGGCCGTTGGTGCTGGCTATCCTGAAGGAGCAGGAGCGGTCTTGCTAGTTGAATTAGACGGGTTGTTTGAATCTGTTGAAGAGGAATCCGACGAGATAGAAGCGATATGCCGCGAATTTGGCCCTCTGGAGATAAGAGTAGCTGATGATGCCATGGAAAGAGAGAAGTTGTGGTCAGGTCGTAAAGGTGTGTTAGGCGCTCTCGGGAGATTGGCTCCAAACTACTACTTAGTTGACGGAACGATACCAAGAACAAAACTAGTGGATGTTTTGAAGCAAATAAATGAATTATCTGAAAGAAGCGGTTATCCAATAGCTAATTTGTTGCATGCTGGTGACGGAAATCTGCATCCTTCAATATTGTTTGATGAACGAAAACCAGGTGATGTTGAAAACATATTGGCGATCGGGGCTGAGATTTTGAGGATTTGTGTGGAGTCAGGCGGGGTCCTTTCAGGAGAACACGGTATAGGCCTCGAGAAACAGGATCAAATGCCTTTAATGTTTAGTGACGAGGACATGGCTACTATGTCCCTTCTCAAAATTGCATTTGAAACTGAGGATTTGCTCAACCCAGGTAAGGTTTTTCCTACGGGGGCAGGTTGCGGAGACATTTCTCAGGCAAGGGCAATTGCAAGGGTTGGTCCTGGTGCATACATATAAAGCTCAAGTAGACAGCCTAAAATGAAAACGAAACATATAGTAGACGGGGTTCAACCTTCAGAAGGGGCTATTCATCCTAAAAATCGTGATGAGCTTTCCATCGCATTGTCTGACGTACTTGATTCCGACAAAGTCGTTGTACCAATAGGAGGTGCAACAAGACTTCAAATAGGCGCAAAGATACCAAAATATGACTACGCTTTGGATTTATCTGGTATGAACCAGTTAGTGGCCCATAATTCGGCGGATTTGACCTGTGTAGCCCAAGCTGGCGCCACTTTGAAAAGTTTACAGGACGTTCTTAAGGAGCAAGGCCAGTTTTTGGCAATCGATGCGGCTTTTCCTGAGCAGGCAACTATAGGCGGAATTTTGGCCTCTAATGCTCCAGGATATATGCGGTGGCAGTTGGCTCACATGAGAGACATGGTAATTGGCATGGAGGTTGTATTACCTTCTGGGACAATTACTAAAAGTGGAGGCCCAGTGGTAAAAAATGTCTCAGGATACGATATGGCTAGGTTGCACATCGGAGGATATGGGACTCTAGGGGTTATATCTGAAATATCATTCAAGTTGACCCCCCTACCCCGCCGGCAAGGTACCTTTATATTGGGGTTTCAAACAGAGAATGATTTGCATAACTTTTCTGAAGAAGTCTTTAGGAGTCATGTTATGCCTTTAGCCCTTGCTGGAATTAATTCAGAGGTAACTAAAGAGTTAAACCTTAAATTCCCGGCATCACTTTACTTGGTTTTAGTAAGGATCGGTGGGAGGCAAATGGCTTTTTTGCGCCAGAAGGAAATTTTGTCCCAAATTGCTAACAACTACCAGTATGCTCATACCGAATTTTTTGAGGAGGACTCTTCAGATGTCCTGTGGGAAAAGCTCAGGGATTTCAGAGGGTACAACATAAACACATCTATTTTGGGCAGAGTATTTTCTACTCCTACTAGATTACGTGGTCTCTTGGCGCACATAAGCGAGTATTTGCAGAAAATAGAACTAAAGGTTGCACTTTCTGTTCAGCCTGGATTCGGGACAATGGAATTCTATTTTGATGGGGTTTCTAATTCAGCGAAAGTTGACGTGGAGGTAATTATGAGTGAAATTCATAGAATAGTTTTAGAAAATAACTCTCATCTAAATTATGAACAGCTTCCTACTGAATTAAAAAATGGATTTAACATGTGGGGCCCGATAAATAGAGGATCCCTAGACTTAATGAAATCTTTGAGAAGGACTTATGATCCCACTAGGAAGTTGAACAGAGGAAGGTACATAACGGACAGTGAGTAGAGAACATTGAATATGGTTGAAGCCCAGGAAATATTAAAACTGCCATGGTTGAATGAATCAGAATTGTACAAATGTGTTCATTGTGGATTCTGCCTACAGGCTTGCCCAACCTACTTAACTACAGGCTTGGAAACTGAATCACCAAGAGGCAGAATCGCCTTGATGAAGGCAGTTAACGAAGGCAGATTGGAAATATCTGATCAAGTGATGAGGCATTGGGATCTTTGTATCCAATGTAGAGCTTGTGAGGATGTGTGTCCATCTGGGGTTCCATATGGCAATTTGATTGAGTCTACAATGGATCAAATAAGGGACCATAGAAAAATCGGATTTATTCCACGGCTAGCTTATGAAATTTCCCTTCGTCATTTAATACCTAATCAGCGAAATCTAGCGATTGTAGTTTCTATGATGAATTTATATGTAAAGAGCGGACTACAAAAAGTGGTAAGGAAGACCAAGATATTGAAACTAATTTCCAAAAGGTTTGAGCGCTTGGAGAAAATGACACCAGCGGTAAATGGGAAATTTTTTCGAGCTGAAGGTCAATTATATACAGCGGATGTTGAAGGTACAGAAACAATTCAAATGCTCTCAGGGTGCGTGATGCCTCTAACCCAGGGTAACCAAATGAGGGCTGCAGTGCGAACGTTGAATAAGGCCAACAAAGATGTGGAGGTGCCACTGAATCAAGGTTGCTGTGGTGCAATAAATTCACATGTTGGGGACTTAGGAAAAGCCAAAGAATTGGCCCGGGCAAATATTGAAGCATTTTCGAAAGGAAGCGGTACTGAACCTATAATTGTGAACTCTGCAGGGTGTGGGGCCAGGATGAGGGAATATGGACATCTTTTGTCTGATGACCCTGACTATGCGAGCAAAGCAGTTGATTTTAGTAAAAGAGTAGTCGATATCAACGAATATTTGGACCAGGCTAAATTGCAACCAGGTGAAACTAGTATCCCAAAGACAGTCACCTATCAAGATTCTTGTCATCTCGCCAACGTACAAAAAGTGAAAGACGCTCCGCGGAATTTAATAAAATCGATTGATGGGATCGATTTTTGCGAATTAAAGGGGTCCAATATTTGTTGTGGCGCAGGAGGAACATATATGATCACTGAGCCCGAAATGTCAGAGGCTGTTTTGGCTGAAAAGATTAGAAACCTGGTTGACTCGGGTGCCGATATTATTGCTACAGCTAATCCTGGCTGTTTCATGCAGTTAGACAATGGTATAAAAGCCGCAGGGATAAATGTCGAGGTTAAGTATGTCACTGACCTTTTGGACGAAACTTATACAAAAAGTAAATAAAAATAAGGAGAATTAATATGGATCTAGGGTTAGAAGGAAAGGTAGCTATAGTCACTGGTGGAAGTGACGGTATTGGCAAAGCTGCAGCTATTTCGATGGCTTCAGAAGGGGCCAAAGTTGCCATAGTGGGTCGAACTCAATCAAAGCTGGATGACGCAGTGGCAGAAATCAAAAAGGCTTCTGGTGGTGAGGCAATAGGTGTTGCCGCAGACGTGTCCGTTGAATCGGATGTAAAAGCTATGGTTGAAAAGGTTGTCTCTGAATACGGAAAACTGGATATCTTAGTAAATAATGCGGGAACTTCATCTAGTACAACACTGGAAAAAATGACGGACGAAGATTTAAAAGTTGATTTTGGTATAAAAGTGTATGGGGCTGTTTATTGCGCACGAGCTGCTCTTCCCCATTTGAAAAAATCTGGAGCTGGAGCAATAGTAAATACCACAACTCCTGGCGGAAAGGCCGCTAACCCTGGAAGTCAGCCTACCTCACTGTCTAGGGCAGCAGGTATTTCGCTCACAAAATCCTGGGCAGGTGAATTTGCAAAAGACAATATTAGAGTAAACACTGTTTGCGTGGGTGTCCTGAAATCTGGTCAGCATCGGACAAGATGGGAAGCTGCGAACGCAAAAGATTCGAGCTATAGCTTGGAAGATCATTGGAAAGTGGTTGGTAAGAATGTTCCAATGGGTCGCATTGGTGAGGCTCACGAGGCTGGAGATCTGATTTGTTTCTTGGCATCTGCTAAGGCGAGCTACATCACCGGGACTGCGGTCAACGTCGATGGCGGTACTTCCCCTGTGGTTTAAAACTTCCTTCTTAAGAGCTAGGGGGTAAAAGCTCCCTAGCCTTATTTTCCTGTTTGACCACGATGTCGGATGGCGTGGTCACAAAGTACAAGTGCAAACATAGATTCAACTATTGGAACGGCTCTCGGTAGTACACATGGGTCGTGTCTACCCCTACCCTGTAATTCCACATCATTCCCAAAAACGTCCACTGTATCTTGAGAACTCATTATAGTGGCAGTTGGTTTAAACCCTGCTCGCAAGACAATAGATTCCCCGTTGCTGATTCCACCTTGGATACCGCCAGAATTGTTGGTTTTTGTGCGTACTGTGCCTTCTGACATGTAGAAGGAATCGTTATGTTGAGAACCTGTTGAGTAAGTCCCATCGAAACCAGACCCGATTTCAAACCCTTTACAGGCTGGCAAGGACAGCATTGCCTTTGCTAGTTCTGCATCCAATTTATCAAAGACTGGCTCTCCAATACCCACTGGGACGTTGGTTGCAAACGCTTCTACCACCCCTCCTAGGGAATCACCGTTTTTCCTAGCGGTTTTGACAGCTTCTATCATGGCGGCAGCAGCATCTTTATCAGGGCATCTAGCAATATTGCTTTCGATTGTCTCGGCAGTTACATCCTTATGATTTACGTTTGATTCTATGTCACTTATTCTTTTGACAAACGCAAAAATCTCAGTGCCATATTCTTTAAAGAGGAATTTTTTTGCTATCGCTCCTGCAGCCACTCTTCCTATAGTTTCTCTAGCAGATGCTCTGCCACCACCTTTCCAATTTCGGACACCGTATTTGGCTTGATATGTGTAATCAGCGTGGGACGGCCGGTAGACACTTTTCATGTGTTCGTAATCTTTGCCTCTAGCATCACTATTCCACACAGAAATTGATATAGGGGTGCCTAGAGATACGCCTTCAAACACTCCGGATAAAATTTCAGCTTTATCTCCCTCTTTGCGTTGGGTGGATATTTCGCTTTGTCCAGGTTTTCGTCGGTCAAGTTCTTTCTGAATGTCTTCTAGAGTTATCGGCAGTCCTGGTGGACAGCCGTCTATTACCACTCCTACTGCGTCACCGTGTGATTCTCCCCAAGTGGTTATTTTGAACGCCTTTCCAAATGAATTACTCATTTTCTGTTACTGACCTTAATATTTTGTAAGTACATGAAATATTATAATCCCGTATTGGGCCAAGATATTGTAGTCCCGGTGACATACAATCAAATAAACTGGTTGAGCGTAGCTAAAAGTTGGAAGAAAGGTGGAAGGATATGAGAATAAATGACGTTAGAAATGACTTGTTATCAGGTAAACCGGCTATAGGGCCTTTCATAGGGCTCCAGAGTGCGAATGTGGCTGAACTTATGGGTAATGCTGGTTTCAATTTTGTTGTCATTGAATCTGAACACAACGGAATTGATTCTGCAGAAATTGAGCATATGCTTATGGCTGTTGGAAATACCGATGCTGTCCCGATTGTTCGGATTCCTTCTCTTAGACAAGTTTACATACAAAAGGCTTTGGACATCGGAGCACTAGGGATTGTGGTTCCTGCAGTAAAAACTGCTGAAGAAGCTGCTCAAATTGTTTCAGCAACCAAATTTCCTCCATATGGAAAGCGTAGCTGGGGTCCGTTGAGAGCTTCCAAATATACATTTGATAACGAGGATTATTTAAGAAATGCCAACGATAATATTCTTGTAGTGTTAATCATTGAGACTGTAGAAGCTGTTGAAAATCTAGAAGAAATAGCAGCAGTTCCTGGAATTGACGTTTTATTTCTGGGGCCTTGGGATATGTGTCTATCTCTTGGGTTGGATCCTCTTTTATTACCCCATCCGGAGATAGATCGAATATTGGATAAAATGCTTGAAGTTTCCACCCGGTTTGAAGTAGTGGCGGGAGCGGGTGCTTCTAGCCCAGGAGATGTGCAAACAAGACTTGATCAAGGCATACAATTTCTGAGCTATGGTCCTGATTACGCTCTCCTATCTTCAGCAGCTTTTTCGGGAGTAGAGGCGTTCAGAAATTGGCGTAAAGACAAATGATAGAATTTGTGGCGTTGTGCTGAAGTTTTTAGGTGCATGAATTCTGTAAACGAGTAAAACGGGTCCGGACTGAACACCTGCGGTGACCTTTCTTTTTGAATGAGAGTCTACCGTGGTTCGGGCCCCCTTTAAATCATTCCAGGAGAAAGACTAGGGAAAAAGTCGGGTTGTCTTGTGCTAATTAATTCATCTTTGCTCCAAGCCATATAGTGAGTTTTTCAGAGACTTATCAGTCTTTAAAGAATCGCGATTTTTTCTTTTTATGGATAGGAATGCTGACTCTCATGTTCGGTATGAACATGCAGATGCTTGTTCGGAGTTATTTCGTATATGAACTTGAGAGTTCAGGGGCTATTCTTGGAATAGTCAATGCGGGATCAGCAATTCCTATGCTGACATTGGCTTTGTTTGGTGGAGTTATCGCTGACAGGCTTAACAAAAAAAGGATAATTCAAAGCGGACAATTGTTGGCAGGCTGTGTATCGCTTGTAGTCGCGGTATTAATTTTAAGTGAGACCGTCACTTGGGTTCATCTGCTTATAGCATCGATTGTCCAAGGTGCAGTGTTTGCCTTTATGATGCCGGCCCGTCAGGCGCTGATACCACAGATGGTAGGACAGAAATTGGTGTCAAATGCTGTGGCTCTCAATGCTGCCGCGATGAGTGTCAGCACTTTAGCCGCACCTACCGCTGCTGGGTTACTTTACGAATTCATTGGTCCTGGCAAAGTTTATTTGCTGATTACAGTACTCAACTTTGCCTCCATTATATTCACTATGCTGATAAAGAATAAAGGAATTAGTGTGACTCAAAATAATGGGTCTAAATCTGATTCCAATCGCCCCTCCGTTCTGATTAAGGATATGCTGGAGGGATTGAAATATGTTCGTAGTAATTCTTTCATTTTGATCCTTCTTGCCATCGCTCTATCTACAACGATTTTGGCCCAGCCATTTCGATTTATAATGCCAATTTTCATAGTGGATATATATGGATTGAAAGCGGATTCTATGGGGCTATTGGTATCCGTTATGGGGCTTGGGGCTTTAATTGGGTCTATATATATAGCGTCCTTAGGTAACCGATTACGTGGAAGGGTTCTGTTGATTAGCTCATATTTGTCAGGATTTAGTCTTCTATTGATAGCGGCCGTGCCTATATACATATTTGCTGCCCTAATAATGCTTCCTCTAGGCCTTGGGGATGCAGGCCGCCGCTCTATTAACATGGCTTTAATAATGGAAGAGGCAGAGGAGCAATATCGCGGAAGAGTAATGAGCATTTATATGCTGAATTGGGGCCTGATGCCTCTTGGCGTTTTGCCGGCGGGCCTGATGGCAGATTGGTTAGGAGGTCAAGGGTCGATTGCTGTTTTGGCAGGGTTACTGATTCTCTTTACTCTATGGGTAACTTTTAGGTACCCCAATGTCAGGAGATACCAATAGACGATAAAAAGGGATGTTTGATGATATCCTTACTAGTCGTAAAAAATGTTAAATAACGTTTCAAGGTTGAAGGATGAAATTAATAGAAACTGTTGCCACCGAACTTGGACTTTCCTCCAGTGATTTGATTCCATACGGTTCCTACAAAGCAAAAATATCTTTGTCAGGGATTAGAAAGGAACGCACAGGGAAAATGATTGTTGTTACTGGAATTACTCCCACCCCGGCTGGGGAAGGCAAAACGACGACAGTTGTAGGCTTAGCACAGGGCATGGGCAAGTTAGGTAAAAACGTTGTTGCAACTCTAAGAGAACCTTCCTTGGGCCCAATATTTGGAATAAAGGGAGGAGGTACAGGTGGAGGTGCCTCTAAGGTTGAACCGGAAGATGAGGTCAACATCCATTTTACGGGTGATGCTCATGCTGTAGGTTCTGCTCATAACTTACTTGTAGCTTTAACCGATAATGTTGCCCAGAGGGGTAAAATCAATGGATTCTCCCCCCAAGGAGTAACGATCAGAAGGGTCACGGACGTCGAGGAAAGATCTCTTAGAAGTGTCTTGACAGGACTTGGAGGTAAGGCTAATGCACCTCTCAGGGAGACTGGGTTTGATATTGTTACAGCTTCTGAAGTGATGGCAATATTGGCGTTATCTTCAAATTTGGAAGATTTAAGAGCTAGGTTAGGCAAAATTGTTGTTGGGTATAAAGACGATGGTACCCCTGTGCAGGCGGAAGAAATAAATGCAGTGGGATCCATGATGTCTCTTCTGAGATATGCAATTCAGCCAAACATTGTTCAGACAACAGAAGGTCAACCTGTTTTTGTGCATACTGGACCCTTCGGGAATATAGCCCATGGATGTTGTTCCGTGGTTTCAGATCAATTGGCTTTGGGATACGCAGATTACGTTTTGACCGAAGCTGGTTTTGGAGCTGATCTGGGGTTTGAAAAGTTCATGCATATCAAAGCTAGGTTGAATAATCTTGAGCCTGATGCTGCAGTCATTGTGGCCTCTGTCAGGGCCCTTAAGTCTCATGGTGGAGTTTCTTTGAGAAATTTGGAAGAACCGAATAAAGAGGCTTTGGCTGAAGGCATGTCAAATTTAAGGCACTTGATCAGGGTTATAAAAAGTTTTAATTTGCCGGTGGTGGTTGCTGTAAATAGTTTCCCTTCCGACGCTACCGAAGAAACCGAACTCGTAAAATCGATGTCTTTGGAAGCAGGTGCGGAACATGCCGTTATATCGAAAGTTTTTGAAGATGGTGGTGAAGGAGGAATTGATCTAGCTGAAGCCGTAGTAAAGGCTGCAGAAAACTCACCCGAATCAATTTCCTATATGTACGAATTGTCAGATTCCTTGGAAGATAAGATCTCATCTTTGGCCACTAAGGTGTATAACGCTGAAGGTGTCAACTACACTCCTGTTGCAAGACGCGCTCTGCGTCAGTTTGAACAAAATGGATGGGGGGGGCTCCCCATATGTATGGCTAAGACTCATCTGTCGTTATCTCACAATAGGTCATTAAAAGGACTTCCATCAAATTATGAATTCAGGGTGTCCGATGCCAGGGCATCTGTGGGTGCGGGGTTTATATACCCGATTGCTGGTAGCATAATGACCATGCCTGGCCTGCCTGGTGTACCGAGATCTCTGGATGTAGATGATTTGGGTAATATTATCGGGTTATAGTAAGTAGATAAATTTTGCTCGATAGCTTGCGATAGAAGAGGTTTTCATGGCCGATTTCTTCAACGTGATTTCCCCGCCTGAGGCGATAGATTTGATGTCCAAAAATTTGTCAGTGGTGGGGCATGAAGTAATAAATACAGAGGATTCATTTGGTCGAATTCTTTCGGATCAAATATTTAGCCAAGAAGAATCCCCATCATTTGACAGATCTTCTATGGATGGATATTCAGTAAAAGCATCTGACACTTATGGCGCATCTGACGCCCTACCGGCCTATCTTGAATTGGCTGGAGAAGTACCTATGGGTAGTGCGCCGGAGCTAACTTTATCTCCAGGAGAGGCAGCTATCGCTTATACAGGAGGCATGCTGGCAAGCAATGCTGACGCAGTAGTTATGGTTGAGCATACCAAAATCTCGCCCAGTGGATTACTAGAGGTCTATAGGCCAGTGGCCGCCGGCGAAAACGTTATAGTTGCAGGGGAAGATTTTCGAAAAGGAGACCCAGTTGTTGCCGAAGGACACCTGATTAAACATGCGGAACTCGGAGCTTTAATGTCCTTAGGAACTACCACAGTTAATGTGTACAGAAGGCCAAATATCGCTGTAATTTCTTCGGGTGATGAATTAGTTGAACCGGGAACTCAGTTAGCCGGTGGGAAGATTAGAGATGTGAATCTTTACAGCATTGGAGCTTTGGTAGAGAACTTGGGAGCCTCAGCTACTAGTTTTCCAAGAATCCCTGATGAATATGACAAGTTATTTGAAGTTGCTAACAAAGCTGCTCAAATATCGGATATGGTTATTTTCACTGCTGGTAGCTCTGTCAGCTCTAGAGACCTGACAGCAAAAGTGATTAATGATATGGGGAATCCTGGGGTTTTAGTTCATGGATTATCTGTCAAACCTGGTAAGCCAACCATACTTGGAATGTCTGATGGCAAGCCAATAATTGGGTTACCAGGCAATCCTGTTTCTGCGATCACGATATTTAGGGCTGTTGTAGACCCGCTGATAAGGTTGATTTCTGGTGCAAAAGAAACTCCTCTTGATAAGGTCATAGAAGCCGTAGTTGACACTGACTTGCCGTCTAGTAGTGGACGAACAGATTACGTCAGAGTACGTTTGAGGTACGATCAAGGTACTGTTAGGGCTGTTCCGGTTCATGGTAAATCCAATTTAATTTCCACTCTTTTGTCCTCAGATGGATATGTTGAGATAGATGCGGATTCATCGGGCATTTATCAAGGCACTACTATAGAGATAAATTTAGATTAATTTCAAAGGTTAGTAATGGTTCAAGATGACTTCGAAAGAAATTATTTTCTGAAGGATATCCCTCTTCAGGCGGCTCAAGATAAGTACAACAATCATCTGAACGAAATTAAATTTACGGACGCTAGGACCACTGAAAGGGTCGCGATAAACGATTCAGTGGGCAGGGTTTCAAGTGAATCTGTCTTCGCAAAAATATCCTCCCCTCATGTTACAACTTCTGCAATGGACGGGATTGCAATCAAGTATGGTTCTTCTATTGGAGCCACTGAAACAAGACCAATTACATTGTACGAAGGATCGGATTTTGTGTGGGTAGACACAGGTGACCCGATTCCGGACGGATTTGATTCTGTAATTATGATAGAAGACTTGGAGAGATCAACTGGTAATGAAGTGGTTATTCGTAGTCCAGTTGCTCCTTACCAGCATGTTAGGAAAATCGCGGAGGATATTGCAGCTCCTGAATTATTGATTCAAAAAGGAGCTGTCATCAGGTCGCTGGATTTGGCTTGCTTAGGAGCTTCAGGATTGTCAGAAGTTGAGGTGATCTCGCATCCAAAGATTTGTTTTATTCCGACTGGTACAGAATTGGTAAAAATAGGCCAGACCCCTAAAGCTGGCCAAATAATTGAATTTAATTCTGTTTTTATGTCCGCATTGGTTGCAGATTGGGGAGGTGAAGCATTTGTGATAGATCCCGTTCCAGATGACCCAGTTCTTTTAGAAAAAGCTGTATTGGAAGTTTTAAACAATTGCGATATTTTGGTCGTGATTGCAGGCTCCTCTGCTGGTTCCGAGGATTTTACTTCCTCTGTTATAAATAAAGTAGGTGAAGTGGTAGTACATGGCGTTGCTATTCGTCCTGGTCACCCGGTGATATTGGGTTCAGTTTCCGGTAAACCTGTAATGGGAATGCCGGGATACCCTTCTTCAGCACTTGTAACTGCTGAACTGTTTTTGAAACCAATGATTTTAAACTTTTTATCCTCCAACCAAATTGTTTCTGATACATTGGAATCAGTTATGGGCAAGAAGATTTCCTCACCCCTGGGTGAGGAAGAATTTTTGAGGGTAGTGGTCGGTTCAGTTGATGGGTCATACATAGCAAACCCAACAACCCGTGGCGCGGCCATGACACTGTCGATTGCTAAATCTGACGGGGTTATTTCAATACCGGCTTCTTCAGAAGGTTTGGAAGAAGGGGCGAAGGTAAGAGTGTTTTTGAACAGACAACGTTCTGAGGTGACAAATACCCTCTTGATATCGGGAAGTCACGACATAGCTTTGGATATATTAGCTAGTGAACTAACATCACTGCAAAATGGAATAAGGCTTATTTCATCAAGTGTTGGAAGCGTTGGTGGTCTTTTGTCGTTATCCAAAGGGTTCGCTCACATGGCGGGAACTCATCTACTTGACGAAGACACTGGAGAATACAACGTGTCCGCTATTAAGCGTCATATTACAAATGAAAAGGTACATATTTATGATTTTGTGGGTCGTACTCAAGGGATAATGGTTCAAAAAGGGAATCCTAAGGGCATAAAGGAAGTAAAAGATTTGTTGGGGAATGGTACGAAATTTTTGAATAGACAAAGAGGTTCGGGAACTCGAGTCTTATTTGATTTCTTGCTTAAACAGTCAGGGATAGATTCCGAAAACATAATTGGATACGATAACGAGGAATACACCCATTGGAATGTTGCCGCCGCAGTGTCTTCGGGATTTGTGGATGCCGGGATGGGAATTATGGCGGCCGCACTGGCTAGTGATCTCGAATTCATACCTTTGGAAAATGAACGGTATCAAATAGCGGTGCCATCTAAATTTATAGGTTCCATGGAAAATGTAGACATACTTCTGGAAAGTCTATTGAGCGAAAATTTAAGAGAACAAATAGACGCCCTTGGAGGGTATGATGTTTCTCTGATGGGAAATGTTGCAGCCATAGTAGGTTGATATAATTAGAGATGAGTGAACTAACAGGAATTCTATTAGCTGGCGGTAAGAGCAGGCGATTAGGTCGAGACAAGGCCCAAGAAGTGATTGGCGGGCGAAGAATCATTGACAGGGTAATAGACACCCTCAGAACAATCTCAACATCCCAGACCGTCGTGGTTGATCGATGGGAACGAATCGAAGAATTAAACTTAGACAGCCAAATAAATTATGTGGTTGATTCTTACGATAATTCGGGTTCTTTAGGTGGATTGTATTCAGGTTTGGAACAATCCCCTACCCGTTGGGCTCTTCTTGTTGCCTGCGATATGCCGTTTTTATCGGCAAGGTTATTTGAGTTTATGGTTACAAAAATTTCAAACGAAGACTTGGATGTTGTTATACCTAGATTTGAAGGAAGGCTGCAGACGACGCACGCACTTTACAGTAAATCTTGTCTTGAGCACATAGATGGTCGTTTGAAAGATGGCCAACTTAAAATGGATGGGTATTTCAACAATGTTAATGTATGCGAAATATCGCAAGATGAAATTCTCAAAATAGAAGGTTCCAAATACAGCTTTTTTAATGTTAATACTGCCGAAGACTTAGATTTAGCGATACGTATGGACAAAAATACTTATGGCGATTAATTTGACTGTGGAGCTTTTTGGGAACAGCCGAGTTATAACGGGTCAGAAGTTAATTAACTTATGGTTTTCAAAGTCAGAGGTAGATATTAGCGATGTTATACAAGAACTGGGACAACGGTTTCCAATGCTAGACGGGAAAGTATTGGATTCCAGTACCAAAAGTCTTTTGTCGAGTTATGCATTGAATCTAAACGGGGTAGGATTTAAGGATGCAGCCCAGATTGAATTGGCTGACGGTGACTCAATACTAATACTGCCGAGCCAGGCCGGAGGGTAAGTTGTTTGGCTACAACAATAAGGTATTGATAATAGATGTTTCTTCTAAGTCATGGGAATGGGAAGATTTGGCAGAAGATGTCGTAAGAAATTTCATTGGAGGGAGTGGTCTTGGGGCCTATCTGCTTTATAAACATTGTCCCACTGGTGTGGACCCTCTCTCGCATGCCAATCCTCTAATATTTTGTGCTAGTCCCCTAGTAGGAAGTAGGCTTACCACCACATCTAAATTTGCAGTTGTTTCCAAATCGCCTCAAACAGGATTTATCGGGGATTCTTTATCTTCGAGTTCAATAGCTCTGTCTATTAAAGGGGTGGGAGCAGATGCTGTGGTAATTACAGGGGCATCGAAAGAATGGGTTTCTCTTGTGGTGGATAAAACTGGTGTTAAATTCAATGATGGTTCCAATCTCCTTGGTACTACTACCTCAGTTACAGAAAGAAGTTTAACGGATACATTAGGCAGGGGTTATGACACTGCTTGTATAGGTCCTGCTGGAGAGAATCTGGTTAGGTTTGCTAGTATCAGCAATGATGGAGGTAGGCAGGCTGGGCGTACAGGTAACGGCGCGGTTATGGGTTCGAAAAAAATAAAGGCTATTTCTTTCAAAGGACATACAAAGGTACCTTCCTTTGATGAAAAAGCTCTCTCAAATATTAGGATAGACCTGAATCATAAAAGTTTAGGTGCGGCCACTGAGAAATATAGAACCCTGGGAACAATGGCAAATCTATCCGTGTTTGAACGATTGAAAATACTTCCAACTGGGAATTTTAGAAATCAGTCAAATACAGATTTTCAAAATATTTCCGGAGAGGCTATACACGCAGAGGAAAAAGTATCAACTTCTCATTGCGCTAACTGCACTATTGGGTGCGAAAAGTTGGTAACCATTCCAAACAGTGGTTCAAAAAAGGTCAGGTTGGAATATCAATCGCTCTTTGCTATGGGTCCTCTTGTCGGCATATCCGATAGGGAGACTATTCTCAAAAGCAGCAAATTTTGTGACGAGGCTGGTATGGATACCATCAGTGCTGGATCTACATGTGCCTGGTTTATGGAATGTATGCAAAAAGGATTGATACCTGAGTCATGGTTAAAACTTTTACCCAAATACGATAATGAAGAAGATTTTTTTGCTCAATTATTGACATCAATTGCCGAAAGGTCAGGAATTGGGGATATATTGGCGGAAGGTAGCGCTAGAGTAAGTGAAGAAATTGGACTTGGAAGCGATGAGTTTGCAATGCATGTTAAAGGGCTAGAGATGCCGGGATATGAACCAAGGTCACTTCATACGATGGCTCTGGCATTGGCTGTTAGTACGAGAGGGGCATGCCACAATAGGTCGTCAGCATATGAATATGATTTCTCTTCAGATTCCAATGGATATGAGCAATCATCAAGAGGTAGGATGGTCGTAGAAGGGGAAGACTATAGTGCGGTGATGGATTCGCTGATTTGGTGTAAGTTTGTGCGACGAGTATTTGACGATTTCTATGATGAATCTGCTGAAATACTGAATAATATAACTGGATGGGATATTGACCCAAACCAGCTTGCCCAATGTGGCGAAAGAATAAATAATCTGAAAAAGCAATTTAACATAAGGGAAGGATGGAATAGGAGTCACGATAATTTACCAAAGAGGATATTTTCTGATCCTCTAATTAATGGTGAAAAGGTGAGCTCAATTAGCGAGTCTGAATTGGATAACATGATTGAATATTATTATGATGCAAGAGGTTGGACTTCAGATGGAATTATTCCTCCAGAAAAACTTGTAAGTTTGGGCATAAAATCCTAGACGGCGGCGATATGGCTTCAGCTGGTGAGGAAAGAAAACGCAGGAATGAACTACGTAGGGAATTAATTGATAAATTTCCCCGCGATAGATCCTCTTTACTTCCTGCTTTGCACTACCTTCAGGAAACATTTTCATTTCTACCTGATTGGGGAATAGAAGTCTTGGGTTGGCATTTGGGGGTCCCGTCAAGTGAAGTATATGGAGCCGCAACAACCTACACAGAGTTATCTCTGTCTATACCAAGTCATAAAACAGTAATAGTTTGCGATGGTGTGGCCTGTAGAGAAAAAGGCGCCATTCAAATACTTGAATTTTTGAAAGAAAAAAATATAGATGGTGTTGAAATAAAAACTACTGATTGTGCATTCATG
>RQOP01000027.1 GCA_008373095.1 SAR202 cluster bacterium
ACAGCAATCGCTATGTTTGATTCTTTAAGGAGATTTAAATGGCAGAGAAACCGTTGCGAGTAAGTTATGGTGAATATACATACGAAAATGTGCCTGGCTGGGCTCCTTTACCAGATGGCTGGGAATGGAATCATGTAGTAGGAGTATGTGTCGATGGCCAGGATCGCATCTTTGCATACAATAGAAGCGACCACCCCATGATCGTCCTTGATAAAGATGGAAATATCCTGACCACATGGGGTGAGGATTCTTTCTCGTCAGCACATCACGTACAAGTCGGACCGGCCGATTCTATATGGACCACAGACATAGGGGACCATACTGTGCGCAAATGGACGGCAGAAGGTGAGCAACTCATGATGCTCGGCACTCCAAACGAACCTGCCCCAGAACAAAGCGGTGAACCATTTAATAAACCCACTGATATAGCTTTCGGACTTGATGGATCTATTTATATTGCGGATGGATACGGAAATTCGCGGGTCCACCACTATACGCCTGAAGGCAAGCTAATTGGATCTTGGGGAGAAAGAGGCACTGGTCCAGGTCAATTTATGATCCCTCATGGTGTAGAAGTAGATCCTTCCGGGCTTGTCTACGTGGCGGACCGTGAAAATAGTCGAATAAAGAGGCACTGGCCCAGGTCAATTTATGATCCCTCATGGTGTAGAAGTAGATCCTTCCGGACTTGTCTACGTGGCAGACCGTGAAAATAGTCGAATTCAGATTTTTACATCCACAGGACAATATGTTTCAGAATGGCGAGGAGTACACAGGCCCAATGAAATTCTTCATGGCAGCGATGGAGCCATGTATGTTACTGAGCTTGGAATGAGACAAGGAACGAGCCCTGATGCTGATGAAGTAACTGTCGTCACCCCTCATTCTGGAGTAAAAATTATGACTAAAAACGGCCAATGGCTAGGTGGATGGGGAGCGGACACCCATACTTCCGGTGATATTGTGGCTGCTCATGCTGTTGGAATAGATTCAGAAGGAAGCTTATACGTTGGTGAAACTTTGGATGGTGCCAGACTCCAAAAATTTGTTAGAGTTTAGGCTAATTAGCCCTTCGGCTTTGGGAATCTTCTTCTCTTGCCGGAGGGCTAGCTAGAACGAAGCACAGGAACGATAGAAACAGAAAACCCAAGATTATTTTAAAGGCCAGGTCATAACTACCACGGCTATCATAAACAGCACCGGCCAACAATGGACCCACAATTCCAGGGATAACAACTCCTTGCCTAATTAAGCCATTTAAAGTCCCGAAGTTCTTCATTCCAAAAAGTTCTGTTACAGCCAACGGGCCAAGGGCACCTATCCCTCCCATACCAAGTCCAAAAACAGACAATGAAACAAATATCAAAATAAAACTATCTGAAGATAGGAATATGAATGCAGCTACACCTATGACCTGAATGCCAACAACCATGGCATATGCCCATCTAGCAGTAGTATTCTCGCTGACTCTACCAAACACAACCTTGGAAGTTATCCCAAAAAATGCCAAAACCGACAGACACAAACCAATTTTATCAGCGGAAAGATTAATATCTTGTAAATACGGCGCCAATTGAGTAACTAAAGTAGTCCTGACGAACTGCTGCAACGTCATGCCAACGGCAATGAACCAGAAAGCCCTGGTTCTCAACGCAGATCTAACTGATAAGCCGTCCAAAACTTTTCTTACTGAATATTGTTTAAGACCATCAGGTGCCCACCGCTTATCCTGTTCTTCCAATACAAATTGGATACCGTCTCTCACAAAGATATAAGCAATAACCGCCAATATTCCTAGGAAAACCGCTGTGAAAAGGAAACCAGACCTCCAACCTCCAAGGACAATAACAAGGGTCAAAATTGGGATCGAAACCATCCCACCAAAATTATTTCCAGCTGTAACAAACCCCATCATTCGGCCCCGAGTTGCTGGGAACCACAACTGTACTAATCGACCAGTTGCCAATCCAGTACCGGGGGCTCCCGCAAAAACCAGTAGAGAAAAAAAATAGAATTGCCACAATTCAGCCATTATCGACCTCAGAAGAAAGCCCAAGGCGATAACACCCAAAGAGACCGCCATTACATACCTAGATCCAAAAATGTCTATTGTGCGACCAATTAAAGGAGAAAGGAAATGAGCTAATACACCGAGCGTTAAAGCGAAATTGATCTGTGTTCTGGTCCAACCAAATTCTTCTTCTAGAGGAACTATAAAAAGGCCAAACCCATATTGCGCAAACCCTATAGACCCCCCAATTGAGAGAAATGACACAGCTACTACTATCCATCCCCTATATATGCCGCGAGGTGAATCTATGGAAGTGCTGTTGTTTACCTTAGAAGACAAAAGAAACAGTAGATGGAAAATAAATCATCCCGAAAGGGTAACATCTAATTGTTTTAGCTTCTATCTTCGTAATCTCAAAAATTTGGGCATTGTTTCATGCATAAATTCATAAATTATTGGAATAACAAGTAACGTTAAAAAAGTCGAACTCGCTAGCCCACCAATAACCACTATTGCCAAGTCAGCGCCTATAATGCCTCCTCCTTCATCCCCAACAAAGACTGCCAGAGGAATCAAAGCTGCACCCGTCGTAACAGCAGTCATTAGTATCGGTCTCAGCCTCACCAACCCACCTTCAATCAGAGATTCTCGCACTGTCATACCTTGATCTTGAAGTTGTTGAACAAATGAAATGAGAACTATTGCGTTAGTAACAACCAATCCAATTAGCAACAATAATCCCATCATAGAAGGAAGTCCCAAAGCGCTCCCTGTTACAGCCAAGCCAACCAAAGCTCCAATAGCCGCTAGTGGCAAGCTAAACAGAATAACGAATGGGTTCCTTAATGAGCCTAGGCTGCCCACCATAACTAAATATACGAGGATAATACTAATCGCCATTGCTAAGAAGATATCTCGAAACCCTTCCTCTATATCAGCAAAAATCCCTCCCGACACTATAGAAACCCCAGGATTTCGCTTTTCAATCATCAAAGCAATATCACTTATCTCCATTCCCACCTTCCGAGTATCTTCTGCCGTTATTTCCCCTCTGATAGTTGCCGATCTACGACCGTCGGTCCTTGCTATGGTAATCGGCGTCTCTTGCTGAAAAGTTTCTATTAATTCTTTAGCTGGGGCTGAACCCAAGGGACCAGCAATTATTAACTCATCTATAGAGTCCATTCCAGAATTAATCGAGCTTTGCACCGTTAGTAATACTTCTACATCTTTTCCTTCAATAGAAAAGTTCCCAATCATTTGGCCTTTCATTGGCTCACTAATCCTGCTCGCGACTTCTCTTGGCGTCAGCCCTAGCCTGGATGCTGATTCAGAATTAACCTTAATTACCATTTCTGGTCTGGTACCAGTAAGATCACTTTCCACATTTTCGACACTTGAAACATCTTTCAAAGCTTCAAGAATTTCCTGGTTGACTTTTGAGACCGCTTCTAAAGACCCCGCCGTTATCCGAAGTTCCAACCCTGCTTCTGGAGGGCCACCAGAACCTTCCGTGACTTTATATTCGCTAGTTGCTGTGGGCGATAAAGAAAGTCTCAAAGCATCGGTGATACCGGCTGGAGCAGAACTATCAACATTCACAAAAATATTAGCGCTACTAGGGGAACCTGCACCCGGAAAGGATGCCAATCCTTCATCTCCTATGGTTGTCAGGTAATTCTCCACTTGTCCTATCTTTCGCAAATTTTCAAGCTCCTGCTCAGCTACAAGTACGGCAGAATTGCTTTGATCAGGGGTAGATGTTGGTGGCACAAAAATATCTATAGATATATATCTGTCTGGTCCAGTTGGAAAAAAGATAACCGGAATAAATCTAAGTAAGCCTAAACTTGCCAGACAAAGGGCGAAAGCTATCCCCACTGATGCCAATTTATGGCCCAACGCCCACTGTAAAGTTGGTTTATAGATTCTTTGGATAAATGAAAGAGAAGAATCTCCGCCTTCGTCAGACAGATCTCCTGGCCTGAGTATGAAAGCTCCGACAACTGGTACCAATGTCACGCTTACTACCAGAGAAGAAATGAGGGCAAAGCTCACAGCAATGCAAAATGGAAAGAAAAAGGAACCTACCAATCCTTGGATAAAACCTAAAGGAGCAAAAACCACTATCGTGGTTAAAGTAGAAGCTGTTATCGGCGCAGCTACTTCTTTTGTTGCGTTAAAGGCAGCTACTTTTGGTGACTCTCCTCTTTGCATGTGACGATAAACATTCTCCAACACCACAATACTGTCATCCACTACTCGACCAACTGATATTGCTAACCCGCCTAGAGTCATAATATTCAAGGTAAGATCGGTAAATCCCATCAGTAAAACTCCTCCCAATATACTGATGGGAATAGTTAATGCAATGACTGAGGTGGGCCTTAGCGAAAGTGTGAGACCCCTAAGAAAACCTTTACGAACATTAAGAAGAAACAAAAATACTCCCGCAACAGCGAAAATAAACCCATACATCCCTTCACTTTTCAAAGTATTCAGCTGACTTTCAATTTCGGGGCCTGCATTATAAATTTCGACCACTTCGATACCTTCAATAATCGACACATCTCGCACCTTCTGGAGTGCTGCCTTGGAGACATCCACGGTATTCGCATTGGGCTCTTTTGTGACGCTTATACCCAAACTGGAGTAGCCGTTGGTCCGAGAAATTGAATTTTGGGATGAGGGCACAAGCAGTATTTCAGCCACATCTCCCAGATTTATAACTTCGTTTCCCAGAATTATTAAAGGAATATTTTGTATTTCCTCAATCGAATCAACATAGTTAATGGTCCTGACTGAGATCATTTGGGAACCATCAAACTGGAATCCTGATGGTACAGAAAAATTGCTTTCTCGAAGTTCTTTTGCTATCCGAGATATTGAAATTTGGCCTGGTGTTTTAAGTAGAGGGTTTTCTTGTAAAGCTGCTAATTTGGTGGGATCAATTTGAACTAATAACTGAAATTCTTGAACTCCCGCAACAGATACTAGATTGACCCCTTCCACGGAATTCACTGCCGGTTCTATTTGGGCATCCACAATATCCGACATAGCTGCAAAATCTAAAATGTCGCTGGTCAAACTCAATTGCAAAATAGGTTCACTGCCAGGGTCTATTCCGCCTACTTCAGGTCGCGTTGCTCCGTCCGGCAGTTCCATTGAGACAAGACGAGATTCCAATTCTTTCTGAGCTTGCTCCATATTAGAACCGTACTCGTAGAAAAGTAGGAGAATTGAAGTCCCCTCTATTGAAGTTGACTGAATAGTTTCCAAGTTATCCAGTCCATTCAAATGCTGTTCCAATGGATAAGTGACATCCTTTAGCACCTCTTCAGAACCAGCATTAGGATAATCTACATTGACGGTCATAAGTGGAAATTGAACTCGTGGCAAGACCTCAACTGGTAAGTTCACGAAAGTAAATAACCCGGCAGCCAATATGAGTACGAAGGCTAATATTGTCACCGGCCCTCTTCTGAGGGCTAGACCTGTAATATATGTCACTATGATTCCTTTAAAGACGCTAGAAGCCTATTACGTAAGTATAGAATCTTCAGCACAAGCAGGTTTATGTTACAAACTACACAATATAGTAACATAGTGTACTTAACCCAACATTGAGGAACCAATTGTCTCAAGCTAATATATCCAGATCCAAATGGAATCCTATTAACCCGTCCCATGGTTGGTGGGCTGTAGCCGTTTGTTTTGGTATATCCACCGCTTTAGTGGGTTTTAGCACGTATACATTTGCGTTATTTGGCGACGAGATGGCCAAGGAATTTGGTTGGTCCCGCACTCATATCAATGCATCACTTTCATTTTTAGCCATCGGCCAAATACTAGCACCGTTAGTAGGCCGGATAATAGATCGTAAAGGCCCGAGAATGGTAGTAGCTTTCTGTGTCCTCCTAACTGCTTTGAGCTATCTGCTAAGACCAATGATGAGTGAACTATGGCATTGGTACGCTCTGAGTTTTTTACAATATGCGGGATTTTCTTCTACTATGACACCCGTGGGCAGAATAGTCGGGCTCTGGTTTCCAAATGCGAGGGGCCGTGTGATGGGTATCGCGATGATGGGAAACAATTTTGGGGGAGTTGTAATGCCTGGGATTATAGGGACTGTTATTGCATTTGGCGGTTGGCAATCTGGCTATTACTTACAAGGTTTATTAACTTTTCTAATAGCCATAACTGTACTAATTGCCCTACGTGAACCCCGATCCGCAAATTCTGCCGCCCTGCCAACAGAACCAAGTGCAAAAAGCACAGAGCTCCCGGGCATGTCGATGAACGAAGCTATTCGATCAAAAAACTTGTATCTACTTCTCTATATCTTCTTGGTAGGTGCAACTCCTTTTGCTTCTCTGCTACCACAACTCATTTCTCACTACGTTAATGAAGGAGTCAACCCAGGTACTGCCGCAACAGCGATGAGCATTCTCGCGATAGGAGGTATGAGTGGCAAACTAGTATTTGGTATTTTAGGTGAGAGAATTACCGCACGATACGCAATGATGGTGTCCTTTTTCGGCCTTTCAGTTGCACTCATGCTCTCAATCAACCCAACTATGCCTGGAATAATCTGGGTTTGTTCTCCACTTTGGGGACTATGCATGGGAGCATTTGGAACCTTAATAAACATGATTATTCAAGATTATTTTGGTCTCAAAAGTTTCGGAAGCATAATGGGAGTCGCAGGATACGGTACAGCAATATCGTTTGCGGTCGGACCCATCTTGGCAGGTCTATCCTATGACAACCTTGGTAGCTACCAACCTATGTTCTACGGAATAGTTGTTGTGATGGGGATAGGTATGTTTGTTTTGCAAGCAATGGGAACTCCAGAAAAGGATTTTATGTCTCAAGCTGACATACAGCCTTCTACAAAAAATTAGCGTACAAATTACAGAAACTTAACGGCTCTCTTCCAGACAATTTATCAAAAACCCCAAAGCCTCTTTAGTAAAAGAAAGCATATTTTGTTCTCTTTCACCTACGCCTGTCTCAATGGTCATGGCACGAGACACCGGGCCTGAGACACCTACGCATGAATGCCCTGCGGAATCTCCGTACCTGTTTCCAGAAGGACCTGTTGCTCCAGTCTCACTCAAACCCCAGGTAGTCTCAAGTGTTTCCTTAATTGTTTTGGCATTCAAGGAGGCATATTCTTCGGTAGATGCTCTCAAGCCATCCATCTGTCCATCTGTTACTTTCAATAAACCCTTTTGGGCCACGCGAGTATAAATAACTGACCCACCAATGAAATACCTGGATGCACCAGGTATAGCCAGCAAATGGGCTGAAATCAAGCCCCCTGAAGAAGATTCAGCGATCCCGATCGTTTGATTGGATTCTTTTAAGAGAGTTGCTGCCCTATCAGCCAATCTCAAAATTTCCTTGTCCATATTTAACCTACTCCTTGCCTTTCTGCCTCATTCTTAAAATAGCCTCAAAATCTAGCTGTAATGCGTTTTAACCTTTAAGATAAATGCTATATTCATTTAATACAAAGGGAAATAGTCTTTGAATAAAGGTTGGTTCATTTTAGTCGCCGCATTTTCCTTGTCTTTAGGTCTTGTCACTGGAGGTCTAATAAAGGGCAATATAGAGCTCACTGCGGCCGGATTTGTCATCGGAATTATTATTTTTTTAGCCAAAAATTGGTTCAAATAAAAACACCAACGTAATTACTGCCTTGCCCTTACATATTGCGGTGGCCATACAGAATCTTCACGATCCAGTTCAACCTGAGCTTTTAAAGCCCAGTATGGATTCCTTAGTAGTTCTCTTCCCAATAAAATAGCGTCTGCCTCCTCGTTTCGAAGAGTTTGTTCAGCCTGATAAGCGTCTGTAATCAACCCTACTGCCCCAGTTAATATATCGACTTCCTTTTTTATAGCGGATGAAAAGGGCACTTGATACCCCGGATACGGATCTAAATCTTGTTCTGCCGAATTTCCCCCAGAAGAACAATCTATCATGTCTACTCCTTCCTCCTTAAACCAGCCAGAAAGTTCTATAGAATCCTCGAGCGACCAACCATCCGTCATATATTCTGTCGCAGATATCCGAACCAACAGGGGCATAGATTCAGGAATGGATTTCCTAACAGATGAAACAATGTCTATCGGGAAACGACATCTATTCCGTAAGGACCCACCATATTTGTCATTCCGTTTGTTTGAAAGTGGTGACATGAATTCGCAGGCCAAGTACCCATGAGCCAGATGCAGCTCTAGTACCTTGAAACCAGCCTGAACAGATCTGACTGCTGATGCAGAAAAATCAGAAACTATCGAATCAATGTCTTCTATAGACAATTCCTCAGGAACCACCCAACCATTGTCGTATTCTAAAGACGATGGTCCGACTATATCCCAACCTCCGCTCTCTTTTGTTAAAACATCGCTTCCTTCCCAAGGCCTTTTATGGGAAGCCTTCCTACCGGCGTGAGCTAACTGAATAGAAGGTGTTGCACCTTGGGATTCAATGAAGTTTACTATTGGCTCCAAGACAGAAGCATGTTTGTCGGACCAAATACCCAAGTCTTGAGGCGAAATTCTTCCTTCTGGCGATACCGCAGTTGCCTCAGCCATCACTAAGCCGGCTCCGCCCACAGCTCTGGTACCTAAATGAACCATATGCCAATCAGTAGCCATACCATCTTCTTCATTTACAGAATACTGGCACATAGGAGCAACAAAAAGCCTATTTCTTATTTTCTCTCCCCTTATAGTAATGGGGGTAAACAAGTTACTCATAATTTTGTAACCTTTCTCACTTTCTAACCAGCCCTAATTAATTCGAATTCAACTTTGCCTTGTTCAACCAAGTTTTTTATTTTCCTTTGCCTACCAGACATCTGACTGAAAGAGGATTTGAATTCGACAAGAATTATCCTGTCTTCTTCAAACTGAATACCGTCAATCGGACTCCCTAAAAACCTAAAGTGCTTACTGTCCCAAGGATAAGACTCCACCAAAGGTAAAAATTGTTCAGTTATCTGGCCATATCTAGTTGATTGACTCCTAATTTGAGATTTCAATTCAGCCGATGAAGACCTCATCTTAAAACACAGTTTCCCGAGAAGAATCAAACAACCCAATAAAACAACTATTATCGACCACGGTACTAAAAATTCCATACATCCACCTCTTGAATTATGGCAATTCTAATTATTGGAAAGACGATAGTTTTTCTTCTAATTTATTTCCAAATTCCAACCGTTGCCAATTTCTTACTTCTGGTTCCGAGACCTCTGATATAAAAGTGTTAGGATCTCTAGAAAGTCTATTCAAGCTGCTTGTCGGCCATAGTAAGCTTGGGTCTACATCAAGATTCTGGCCTATAGCCTTTCTCCATTCTTTTAGCTCTTTCAATCTGATATTAGCCTTTTCTCTCTCTTTATTTGACATAGGACTTTTTCTGGTAATTTTGCTTGGCGGTCTTTCAACAGGTTCCTGGGCAAGAGCATCAGTAACTATTTTTCTAATACGTTTAGATACCCCTGGGCGTCCCCAAGCACCTATTCCTTTTATCTCTGAATAGTCAGAATGAGGGTTTCTAGCTATGCCCACCAAAACTGAATCGCCTACAATTTTAAAGGGAGGGCGATCTTTACCTATGGCTTCATCTTCCCTAACTGCATACAAAGACTGGAGTACAGAGAGAGAACGGCCATCCAAATTCTTACTACCTTTAACGTCCAAGAATGCAGTGTCTTCGTCTTTGGGGTGAAATTTTACTTGTTGTAACCTTTCGCATTCCTCTCTCAACCATGAAAGCCTACCTAGATTTTCAAGTCTTTTATTCATGACTTGCATTGCACTATGTAGATATCTCACATCATCTGCAGCATAAGTTCGAGCCTCTTTACTAAGTGGTCGAATAGTCCAGTCGCTTCTTTGAAGCTTCTTGTCTTTGGTAACGTTAGCGTCAATATATTCCTTCAACACCGAATCAAGACCTAATTTCTTGGACCCCAGTAGTGCTGCACCCAAACTTGTATCGAAAACATTAGAAAATGAAAATCCGTAGTCTCTATTCAAACTTCGAATGTCGTAATCACCAGCGTGAAGAATTTTTGTGATTTTATGGTCTCTAAAGATCTCACCAAGAACAGAAATGTCGTGTATTGCTAAAGGATCAACCAGATATATATCTTCATCTATACAAATCTGAATCAGACACACAAATTCTGGGTACCTAAAAAACCCATTTCCTTCTATGTCTATGCTCACATAGCGGGTGGCAATTGAATCTTTGACGATTTTTTTTAAATCATCAGAAGATGTTAGGGTTTTGGGTGTCTCTTTTATGACTTTCTGACTCATTTACGCATTGTTGTTCTTGATAGAAGTATAACCCAATAAAATACAAGCGCTAAATTTGCACAATTTTTCAACTTTATGTAAGTTTCCAATCCATACAGTAATCAAGGACCGAAGACATGGTGAAAATACCTCCGTGGAGTAGAGATGAAACAATACTCGCTCTTCACACGTACATAAACCATGGTAGAGTGCGTGAAAACAGTCCTGAGGCCCAAAAACTCAGCCAGTATTTGAGACATCTTACTGATCCCAAAACCACCCCGGATCCAATTAAATTTAGAAATCCTGACGCTGTGGCCCTTAAACTTCGAAAATTCGCGACCTTAGACCCAGGAGAGTCTTCAGGAATGCAAAAAGGCAGTCGAATGGAATCAGCTGTTTGGAAAGAGTTTTCTTCTGATCCCCACCTTCTATCTAGAGAGGCTAAAGCAATTATTAGTACGATTGATCTTCCCAACAACCCAGATGATGGAAATTCATTAGATCCCAAAGTGAAATATATTCAAAACGTTGTTGAAGCGGGAAAGGGAACTTCTTTATCTATAAGAAATAGACTTTCACCAATATACAAAACAGCCAGAAAGCATCAGATAAAAGTCGCTGTTGGATCAGCTTTTGGACTGATTTCAACAGCTGCTGCTGTCCTTCTGATCAAAAAAAAGAAATGACTTATTAAAAAAAGGGAGACTGACTTGAAAATCACCGACATTACAGTAAATCGTATCCGAGCACCCCAAGGCGAGAATGCTAGACCCTTCGTAGGAAGACCTGGCCGTCTTCTCTTACAAGTACACACTGACGAAGGAATAACTGGAATTTCAGAAGCCGGTAGGAATCTAACGGTTTTAAGGGCCTATCTAGAAGAGTTAATAAAGCCACTGCTTATTGGCGCCGACCCGACCCGACCTAGAAAAATATGGGAATTACTTGCTTTGGGAGAAGGTCAGCAAGCAACTCGCTTTCCTTCGCAAATTGTGGGTTCAGTGGATGTGGCACTCTGGGACATAGCGGGTAAGGCTGCTAATTTGCCGATATATCAACTTTTAGGCGGTGCGAGAAGAACCGACATACCCCTTTACTGGAGTAGAGGCAATGGCTGGAGCAAAAGCCCAGAAGAGATGTTGGAAGAGGTACAAGAAGGTTATGACAAAGGTTACCGAGCTTTTAAGGTGAGAATGGATTGGAGGGATTACAGACAGGATTCAGATCCCAAAAAAGACCTCGCTATTTTTCAAAAATGTCGTGAATGGCTGCCAGATGACTGTACATTAGCATTTGACGCAAATTGTGGATATTCCGTTCCAACCGCGATAGAACAAGGAAGAAGGTTTGAAGAACTAGGAATTTTTCATTTTGAGGAACCACTACCTCAATATGATTTCCCTGGACTAAAACAGGTAGTTGACGCTCTTGATTGCGCTGTTTCCACCGGGGAACAGGAAATTTCATCGTGGAGATTCCGAGACCTGATTTCTCTGGGTAATCCCGACATACTGCAACCTGATGTACTAAACGTCGGTGGATTATCAGAAATGATGCGAGTTTACGAAATGGCTGTAGTCCACAACAAAATTGTGATGCCACATAGTCCGAGTGTGGGAGCAAATTCTATGGCTAGTTTACACCTCTATTCCACTGTGACTAATGCTGTCCGACCCCACGAATTTTCAGAAGAGTTCACTGGTCCTGCAGAAGAAGTGTCCAAGCTATATAAGGAACCAGTTTTGCCGAAGGACGGGGTAATTTCCCTACCAGAAAGACCTGGGCATGGTTTAGAAATTGATCCAGACGCATTCAAAAAGCTAATAGATGAATAAATTTAAAAATCAAAATGCCGAAATTAGACATTTAGGTCACAGGAACCGTCAAAAATGAAATACGACACGATCATAATAGGAGCAGGTTCAGCTGGTTCTATATTGGCAACCCGATTAAGCGAAGACCCCAATAGGTCAGTGCTTCTATTAGAGGCTGGACCTGACTACCCAGATCTGGAAAGCCTTCCAGAGGAGGTCAAATATGGCTATGCCACCGGAACCGAAATATCCACTAGTGACCATAATTGGCAATATACTGCCCGAGGAACCAACGACGCGGAAATATCAGTCCCTAGAGGGAAAGTTACCGGCGGATCAAGTGCTATTAACGGCCAAATATTCCTCAGAGGAATACCTCAAGACTATGATAACTGGTCTGATATGGGGAACGATTTATGGGATTACCAGCAATTAGTACCATATTTCAACAAAGTGGAAACTGATACCACTTATCAAGACGACCCAGGTGATTTTCACGGATCGGATGGGCCTATCATTTGCCATCGTTTCCCTAGAGATAAATGGCTTCCAGCAAGCAATGCCTTTGAGCAGGCCTGCCTTGATGCTGGTTTCCCTGCCTGCGAAGATGCCAACGCACCGGGAACAACAGGAGTTGGACCCTTACCACTAAATAATCCAAATGGAATAAGATGGTCTACTGCTTTAGGATATCTGGGACTATCAAGACACAGATTAAATCTGACAATACGCCCTGAGGTATTGGTAAAGAAAATCGTGTTTGATACCTCCGGCAAGGAACCTTTAGCCAAAGGGGTAGAAGTAGTATCAGGAGACGATACATTCACAGTTGAGGCAGAAGAAATAATTCTTAGTGCAGGAGCTGTTGTATCTCCTCAAATACTTATGCTGTCTGGAGTGGGACCCGAAAGCCATCTTAGCCATCACGGAATTAAAACCGTCAAGGATTCGCCTGGAGTTGGCCAAAACCTAGCTGACCATCCAATGGTGTACGTAACATGGAAGACAAAACCAAAAGTGGATTTAGACGCATTAGGCCCTAGAATTCAACTTACTCTCAGGTATACAGCAGAAGGATCAGACCTTGATAACGACATGATTGTCTACATGATGGCCGTCGCGAGCGATCGGCCCGAAAGAGGAGGTTTAAGAACAGATCCAATAGGAATACAAACTAATCTATGCATAAATTTGGCCAAAGGTAAGGGAGAAGTAAAGCTTAATTCCGACGATTACAGAGATCAGCCATATCTTGATTACAATTACCTTACGGAAGAAGAAGATAAAAGGCGATTTCGTGATGGAGTAAGAATGCTCGTGAATTTGGAAAACCATCCAGATATGTCCTCCATGATTGAAGAACGTTTAACACCCATAGATGCAGATCTGGAATCTGATACATCCTTAGATTCTTGGCTGATGAAAGAAGTAACCACTGGACACCATATATCCTGCACGAACAAAATGGGACCTGCATCAGATCCCTATTCCGTAGTCGGCCAAACTGGCAAGGTCCACGGCGTCAAGAATCTCAGAGTGGTTGACGCCTCCATAATGCCTGAATGTGTAAGGGCAAATATTAATGTAACAGTAATGACGATGGCTGAAAGAATTGCCGACTTTATCAAAGAAGGTAATTAAATATAAAAAAATAATAGCCTATAAAAACCATACAAATATCCCAAACGGAGCAGTTTAAATAATGTCTAGTCAATTTGATCAAGGTTTAGAAATGCGAAAGTCAGTTCTAGGAAATGAATATGTGGAAGATTCCTTTGCTAGAGCAACGGATTTCGATAGGCCTTTCCAGGAATTTGTGACTGAGAATGCTTGGGGTGGAGTGTGGACAAGAGGTCCCTTAGATAAAAAAACGAAAAGCCTTATAACCCTCTCTGTGCTTGTCGCACTGCGGGCAGAAGGTGAGATAGCCCTCCATACCAGAGGAGCCATAAACAATGGAGTAACGCCTGAGGAAATAGTAGGATTATTAATTCATGCCTCGGCATACGCAGGGGTGCCAGCGGCTGTATCGTCTATCAAAGTAGTCAAGAAGACTCTACAAGAAATGGGTAAATTACCCGAATAAATTCCTATTCCAATACTGATTGGATTTTTGCTTTGGAATAACCCAACACATCGGAAAGAATCTCCTCGGTATGTTGCCCTAGAAGCGGTGGACTTGCAATTTCCGCAACTGAATCTGAGAGTTTTATGGGACACCCCAAGACCCGAAATTCTCCTCTATCTGGATGGTCTATACCAACTATCATATCCCTCTGGTTCAAATGTTCATTACTGTATATATCTTTCGCATTTAACACTGCCCCACATGGAATCCCAGCCTTACCCAAAATGGTCATGGCTTCCTCCTTTGAGTTTTGGCTGGTCCAATCCTCAATTATGGAATCTATTTCTTTTGAATTTTTCGCCGGATCGTCAAAAATTTCGGATTCACACAGATCTTCTCTACCTATTGCATTCATGAAATCTTCCCAAATATTCCGTCTCTGTGACATAGCCAAAACATAAACGTAATCATCCGGACCTCCTGGGGCACATTTATATACACCAGCGCCCGCCCTGCCTGGTGTTCTAGGCCCTCTCCTGGCGGGAGGTTCTCCTGTATCGCTGAAGGCACTCATAGAAGCCCTAGAGAGGCTAACCACGGCATCTTGCATAGATACCTCCACTACTTGTCCCTTTCCAGTAGCTTGTCTTTGTATGATGGCTGCCAGTATCCCTATCACCCCATGTAATCCGGTACCGCTGTCACCTATATTTGGACCTGGTTTCAAGGGAGGTCCTCCTGGAACTCCTGTCACGGCCATGGCTCCCCCAGCTGCCTGAGCGACTGGATCAAAACTCTTGAATTCACTATAAGGACCGTATGTTCCAAAACCTTTCAGCCTGGCAAAAATGATTTCTCTATTGATTTCTGAAAGGCGTTCGAATGTATAACCCAATCTTTCCAAAACACCAGAAGCGAAATTTTCAACTAATACATCACATTTTGTGACTAAATCTACGAACACATCTCTGTGGTCATCATTTTTCAAATCCAACGTAACACTTCTTTTGTTGCTATTAAAATTCAAAAAATACGGAGATGTCTTTTGTGAATCTGAAAGCTGAACAGACCGGCCAGGGTCCCCTTTCCCAGGCTGTTCCACTTTAATAACATCTGCCCCCAACCATCCCAATACTTGAGTACAAGAAGGTCCGGCTTCATATTGGGTTAAATCCAAAATCCTGATTCCTTGCAGAGCCTTATCCATCGGTATATACCCCCTTGCAACTAAGTGATCAAGTGGCAGTATATACCTGTTCAAAGAGTATTAGAACGCCTACAATATCGACGGAATAAGAGGAGTCATCAATGAGTTCAATCAAAATGTACGGTACAACCTGGTGTGGAGACTGTACCAGGGCAAAAGCGTTCCTTGACCGCAACAGAATAGATTATGACTGGACGAATGTTGACGATGAACCAGAATATCAGGAATACATAAAAAACTTGAATAATGGCAGCCAACGAGTTAACGAGTTCCCACCATAATTTTTCCCGATGGATCATTTCTGGTTGAACCAACAGACGAAGAGCTAGCTGACAAACTGAATATTTAATGGCACCTATCGATCTCTAGCATCGTGTTGATAAATCCCCACCAATTTACCTTCTTCCGATACAGCATTTGTATATGGAAATTTAACTGTCATAGTACATGCGTGGCCTGGCGCTGCGAGCACGAAATCACCCACATTTAATGACGCTCCATTTAACCTAACCACAGCGTGTTCCTCGTTTTGCAAAACGAGTTCAGTTTCAGGGTGTTGGACTAATTTGAATCTATGCTCCAAAGGTTGATCTGAAGAACACGATTTGGACCCTATATCGACGGTCACAGTATCCATTTCAGTATCATCATCCACAACTTGACCCAAAACTAGACTAGCTATTTGAAAACCTAACTCATCCATTTCAGCATTTCGGGTATCCCAGTAAATCCACGTCCCGGGGGTCGGTCTAATGTTGGGATGGTCAGCATAATGCTGAAATGACCATGACCCGCCGGCAAGATTATCTTTAACTTGGATACCTGATTCACTCACTGATTCCCAAATTTCCTCCATTCTAAGTATATTTTTTCCGACGATTCGACTCCTTTGCTCAAAATCTGGTATGTACAAAGTCTCCCCATCGAAAACATGTATACCGATTGGTTCTATCCCTAATGTCTCATCAATCAATTTATAAAATTTAATGGCGCTTGATCCGGGTTGGACACCGGTACGGCGCATTCCTGTGTCAAGATCCATGTACACCCCAATATTCTTAGGGATATTCTTAGATGCTATTGATAAAAGATTCAAATGTTTTTCAGTACTGGCGATCACTCGGAAATCCGTTTCAGGGAATGACTTGGTCAGGCTTATAAATCTTTCCAACTTTCGTGGATGTACCATTGGGTAAGCAATAATTACCTGGCTAGCGCCACATTCTGCCACAACCTCAGCTTCTTTCAATGTGGCACACTTATACGATTTAATGCCCTTAGCAAGCTGCATATTCAGAATATCAGAAGATTTGTGGGTTTTCGCGTGCGGAACAACATTTTCTGAACTGCCACAAATACGTATAATTTCATCAATATTGTGTTCCACAAGGTGTGGATATGTAAGCATAGCCGGAGTGTCTAGATACTCCGGATTTGATAACTTATATTTACCCTGAATCATCACTCCTCCTAATCATATCGATACCTTTGCTTCCTTTAGCTATCTAGAAAAGATTTAATGGATTCCGAATCTAGTAGGGGATATATGTCAAATTTAGCTGGCATAATTTCGGACCACTCATTCAAAAGACGATGAAGCACATCATTTGAGTCGACATCAAAAATCGCTACAGCCCCTCTCCCTGTACGCGCATAAAAGCTTACGGCCAAACCTTTGTCTAATTTATCTTGCGCCCAAGGCCAATATTTGCGCCTCTGGTCCTTAACTTCGGAAGGTTTTTGGGGATTTGGTGAACTGATTACTAGAAATAACATGATTTCTCCTGTAGCCGAAATTATATACTCATGTAACTTTAGATTTGTGGACCCAGTCGAAAAGAAGAAAAAGGATTATTTAACATGAATGCCAAAGGTGTAAAGGAACTTCCATCCTCGGAACACTCCGTGTTTTTCTACGGTGACGACGCCCCCTCCAGCAACATTCAATTCATAAACCAATTAAAAGATATTTCAGATACCAGAAAAATGACTGAGGATAATTATTCTATTGGTGGTGAAGTAGCGGAATTGGAATCAATCATGGCAAAAAAATTAGGGAAAGAAGCTTGCGTCTTTTTCCCAACAGGGACTTTAGCGAACCATATTGCAATTAGACAACTAGGACTACCTAAAACAAGAGCTATAGTTCCAGAACAAAGTCATATTTATCAGGATAGTGGTGACTCGGTGCAACAACTAAGTGGAATAAATCTCGTTCCCCTCGGCGGAGGTGATCCATACTTTGACCTCCCTGAACTAAAAGAAGCTTTAGTTAACTCAATGAATGGACGAGTTGTAAATCCGGTGGGAGTTGTAGTTATCGAGACCCCTGTGAGGCGATGCTTTGGAAGATCTATGCCATATGAAAAAATGTTATCCATAACTGAATATTGCAAAGAAAGAGACATATCCACTCACCTTGATGGAGCAAGGCTTTTCATAGCCAGTGCATTTACAAACGTTGCATTAGAAAAATATGGTGCTCTTTTTGACACCGTTTATATATCAATGTGGAAATATTTCAGGGCCCCTTACGGGGCAATTCTGGCAGGATCAAAAGAATTTTGTGAAAATCTCTTTCACGTCCGAAGAATGTTTGGTGGCAGCTTGCCCTTTTCTTCTCTTTCAGCAGCCTTAGCACTCGATGGTCTCAAACATTTTGAAAAAGATGCGCAATTGGCAGTAAGTCAATCTAAAGAGTTGCTTGAATTACTGAGTAGAATCCCAAATATAGAGGTGAATCACTACGAGGACGAATCTAACATCATACCCGTAGCATTCAGTGATAAGGTGAATCTTCAAAATTTAGATAGAACCCTGAGATCCAAAGGGGTATTTATAAACCCAGAGACAAACGGTCAAAACACCATACATCTCACAATAAATATGACTATTCTAAGAAAATCCAATCAAGAACTTCTAAAAGCATTTACCGAAGCCTTAGAAACATCAGTGACAATTTAACACTTATTTTCAGGAATACTTTCCTTTGATCTGTGGGGCAGTGTCATTATGTCCCTGTTCCTCTCTTTCTAATCTAGTAGCCCTTTGCCATTCTCTTTTCAAATCGTCTCGTACCTTTAAGGTTAATAGCCCCATCCCTTCCCCTTCTAGAGTCACTACATCTCCATCCATGACGGGACTGAGACCTCTGTGGTTAGTCCCTGTTGCCAAAACATCTCCCGGATTCAAAGTATGAATAGAGGTAATCCACTCCAACGCCTGAGGAATTTTATGTGCCATATCATCTGTATTGAAATTCTGTTTAAGATCCCCATTGACATGCAATTTAATTTGCAAATTTTGCGGGTCGTCAATTTCATCGGCGGTTACAAGATAAGGTCCCATAGGAGCAAAAGTATCTCGTGATTTCATTTGAAAAAACACCCCTCCGCCACTTGTTAATCCCCTTGCGGACATATCTATAAAATTCATATACCCAAATATATAATCGTAAGCATCTTCTGCTTTTATTTGAGTGGCTTTTTTGCCTATGATCAAGGCCAGCTCAGCTTCGGGCTCAAATATAGTTGCAGGCACGTCAGGTAAAACAATGGTCCCGCCATCAGGTAAAACTGCATTTGGTGATTTAGGAAAGGCGTTGATTGGGGCTGGCTCGTCCCTCGTACCATCCTCCATATAATTGACGGCCATACAAACGATGTTATGTGGATTAGGGACAGGTGAATCGAAAGTCACCGAGGAAATATCCACTCCATCTTCAGAGGCAACCAATTTCTCTATTTCAGGCCTGTAATCGTCAAACGACTCTATGATCCTGTTGAGTAATCCCTGTGCATGATTATGTTCGTTCACAGGAACCGCTTTGGATATATCTACAATCCTGTCACCTTTGACAACACCCAATGTAAAGTTATTAAAAAATGCTAATTTCATACCTATTTAACCTCCTTTCAGAACACGTTTCCAAAACGTTGTTCGTTAGCATATCATTAACCCAACGAATAAGTGTTATAAATTTAGGAGGGGGTTATGCCTTCAGTAGCAGGTTTGGGACATGTCGGAATCTACACACACAATCTATCAAAAATGCGAGATTTCTACTCCCGTGTAATGGGTCTTGAAATTACTGACGAAGAAATTGAAGAAAGAGGTATTGTCTTCATGTCGTCAAATCCCGAGGAAGAGCATCACGAATTCGTCCTAATGAAAGGACGAGACGTCCCAGAAGGATCCAAAATGGTTCAACAGATTTCCTTCTATGTAAACGAACTAGCAGAATTGAAGGACTTCCACCAGATCTTTCTAGATGAGAAAGTTCGTATTGAGAGAACTGTGAGCCATGGGAATGCATTTGGGATGTATGCATTGGACCCAGAAGGTAACACCATAGAGATATACTATCGAACTGGTTTTCCTGTCCCTCAACCATGCGCAGATCCCGTCAATTTACAAGACTCCGAAGAATCTCTTATCGCCCAGGCTAAATCTAGAATTCCTGCGTAGGAACTTTGAAAATTTCCTGGCCAACTGAACAAAGAGAAAAGCGTCATGCCCTGATCGAGGCTGTTCGTCTTACAAAAGACGATATAGAAACTCATTTCAAAGAGTCTGAGGAACAAGGCCACTTGTCTCAAGCTACAGCAGATGCCTTGCTCGCAGCAGGCTTACTTGGTTTGAAACTGCCGCTGGAGCTGGGCGGTGCAGAGGCAGATCCAGTCACTCAAATGATGGTTATTTCAGAGCTTGCCAGCATAGACACATCCGCTGCTTGGTGCGCGATGGTATCAGCTACAAATGTGGGATCAGCTGGAGCATTTTTACCTGACAGAGGGATAGAACAGGTTTTCAAAAAAGGAAATCATCCTATGATAGCTGGCGTGGGAATGCCTTTCGGAGAAGCAAAGAAGGTAGACGAAAGTTCATATGAAATCTCAGGTAAATGGCCTTATGGAAGCGGGATAAAAACTTCTAGCTGGGTCACAGCTGGGGCCAAGGTAAGTCAAAAAGTTAATCCTATTGAAATACGGGCTATATTAAGTAAGGATCAGGTTCAAATTATAGAAAATTGGGATGTTTCGGGCCTTAGAGGTAGTGGGAGTAATGACTTTGCAGTAGAAAGCGTGCGAATACCAGAGTACATGACTTGGACTGGAGATGATTCACCCAAACGAGGGGGGTATTTATACAATATACAGAGACCTGCTTTTGTCGTTTTTGGGCATACTGGAATAGCTCTAGGAACTGCTAGAAGAGCACTGAAGGAAATCACCAGCTTTTCTCAAGATAAAGCAAGACGATGGCCAGGGCAAAACACTATCTCTTCCAACTCCATATTTCAATCAGACATTGCGCAATTGGATCTTAAATTACGTGCAATGAATGCTCTTGCTACACAGGAATTTGAAGAGGTATGGCAATATGCCCAAGAAGGTAAAAAATTATCTGAAAAAGACCAAGCAAAAATTAGAGCTGTGGGCTCTTGGGTAACAAAAGAGTCTTTAGACATCGTGACAAAATCTTTTCAGTATGCCGGTGGGACCGCCCTGAACAGAAATAATTCACTGCAACAATGTTTTAGAGATATGTATGCTGCAGCACAACACTTTATGGTCAGTGGAACCCATTTCGAATCTTATGGAAATGAATATCTAAAATCATAAATGATCGCAATAATTTCTCAAAAGCTACTTGGACCCGCTATGGCATATCCTGCCTATCGAGCCTATTGGGTAGGAACTTTAGCCTCAGTGATTGGTTTCCAGATGCTGAACTTCAGCCAATTTTGGATCATACATGAATTAACGCAATCTCCTTTGTATCTAGGGTATGTTGGCCTTGCAAACGCTTTGCCCGCCATTGCGTTAAATATTTTTGGTGGAGTAGTAGCCGATAGACTGGACCGAAAAAGATTAATAAGTATCACACAAACAATAAATGGTGTAATAATCTTGATTTTATCTGGTCTAACTTTTACAGGGAGTGTACAAGCTTGGCATGTGATCGCACTAGCCTTTTTGGCAGGAGCAATAAATGCTTTTGACCAGCCGGCAAGACAAGCTCTCTACCCAAGTCTAATAGACAGATCAGTGATGATGAATGCTGTAGCCCTCAATTCAGCTATATGGACAGGCACTAGAATAATAGCTCCAGCAATAGCAGGAATAATAATTTCTCTTACTAGCACCGCTACTTCTTTTCTAATTTCGGCTCTAGGTTTTTTTGTTATGGCAGCAATAGTTCTTTCTTTGAATATTCCGAAGAATGAATCAGAACACCCGCAATCATCCGAAGGAAATGACTTATTCGAGGGTGTTCGCTTTATATGGAAAAACAACGTATTTCTGATATTAATCTGTATTACCTTCTTTAACAGTTTTTTCGGAATGTCTTATATCCCTATGATGCCTGTGTTTGCTGTTGATATATTGAAAGTGGGTGCAGATGGGCAGGGAATTTTAATGGGGCTAAGTGGTATTGGAGCCCTGATGGCGACAATGATTATCGGGAGAACTGGAAATTTCAAACAAAAGGGACTGTTGATCATAGTCGGATCTCTACTGTTTGGTATTTCGATAGCTATTTTTTCATTAAGCTCAATGCAATACGGAAACTATTATGTGGCCCTCGTACTTCTTTTTGTTGTAGGCGCCAGTAGTTCGGCTTACATGATTTCTATAATGAGCTCCTTACAAATGATGGTTCCAAACCATATGAGAGGTAGAGTCATGGGATTCTACGGGATGACTTGGAGCATAATGCCACTTGGCGGTATGTATGCTGGGTTTTTAGCCGGATACATAGGACAAGACACCACTGGAGTTCCCATTGCGGTAGCAATCGGCGGCTTTCTTATAGCCATATTTGCAATTGGACCCTTCTTTATGAACCGAAACGTCCGAAACCTTGGAGCTATACTACAAACCCACCAATCGGAGTCACGCACTTTTTAAATTGAGCAACAATCTAATATGTTGCAATAATCTATCTACGGCATATAACATGCGAAACCTAACTTTCCTAATTAAAAGTTGAGGGTTTGTAATGATCGAGTTTTTGTGCACCGTTCAGGAAGGATGCATACCTGAAAATATGAGGCCGGAATTGGAGAAAGCCATCCAAAACACATCCGTTGAGATACTAGGAATAGCCAAAGGACCTTTTAGCATTTCATGGGCCGAGATTCCCAGAGATTTTGGCTTCCGCGGTGGAAAACCTACCACGACATCACATGTAAGAGGTCAAATACCTGATGGGTGTGATAAAGAAACGAGGGAACGACTGATGAAAGAAATTGGCGAGAGATGGTACGATATCACCGGTCAAACAGAGGATGAATTGATAGTAGCAGCCAGAGACGAAGGCTGGAAAGGAAATACAATCAAGAGCAATTAGGAGGCTACTGTAATGCCACTTTATCGATGCATAGTTCCAAAAAATTCCTTGGATTATGGTCAAAGGCAAGAAATTGCTGAAGCTTTCACCAATGTTCACTGTGGAATATCTGCTGCACCAAGAAGTTTCGTACACGTTTGGTTCATAGAATCTGGCAAAGACGACAAGGTTAAAGATTCGCATGGGGATGGGTTTCTTGATTACAAAACCGATTACTACATAGCTGGCGGTAACAGAGCTGGTAGACCTCCGGAAGTTAGAAAGGAAATACTAGGAGGGCTGATAGAAAAGTTCTGTGAAATCTCGGGAGCAGATAGAGAAAATGTTAGTGGCCATATAAGCGAGGGACCTGCCTCGTGGACAATGGAAGCTGGACATATACTCCCAGAGCCAGGTCAAGAGCCAGCAGAATGGTATGAACACGAAACGATACCTGGATAGTTAGCCGAACAAAAATAATTTTGGACTAATATGACCTATCTTTGGTAAGGAACGTCCTCTTGAGATGAAGAGGTGTCGGGAAATACGTCACTGTTTAAAGGATCTAGGTTAAATCCATCACCACTGTACAAACATTGGCATCACCACGTGAGTATAGCCCTCTTTACCTGTAGCCCTTACTACGCCAGGGCTGGAGGCTGAGGTCATCTCAAAGGCAACCTCCCCGTCCCCCAGAACATCTAAAACCTCAGCTAGGTATTTGTTGTTAAAAGCTATTCTGGAATCTTCATCCACTTCTCCTTCCACCGCACCATCTATTTCACCTTGATTGTCACCTACTTCTTCAGCTCTAGAAGAAATCGAAAGTTTTCCTCCATTTTCATCATTCACTATTTGGATCCTCAAGATTCCACTGCCGTCACGAGCAAAAATAGAGGAGGTTTTTACTGCCCTGGTGAAGTCAGAATTTTCTAAGATTACTCGGTTTTTATATTCGCCAGGAATAAGAGATCTAAAGTTCGGAAAAGACCCAGGCATTAGCTGAGAAACAATTTCAACGTTTCCGATGTTAAAGAGAGCATGTGTACCAGCTGATGTAACCGTAAATTCCACAGCAGTATCATCTGTACCTATAAGTCGTCCAACTTCCTGAAGGGCCCTAGCTGGAATAATAAACTCCATTGGTTCAGATATTGGTTCCAATAACTTACCTTCATAGACAGCAAGCCTAAATCCGTCAGCTGCCGCGAAAGTGAAATCCGACTGGTTTACCTCGACCTTTATTCCCGTTAGTACTGGTCGAGAATCCTCAGTGGCTGCTGCAAATGCAACGTGGGCTACCGTATCCCTAAGAAGTTGAGGATCAACTTTTATAGTTGCACCTTCATCGACAGTAGGTATGGGGGGGAATTCATCGGGATCAGTACCATTAATATTTGCTGAGAATCTCTGACAATTTAGCGAAACACTTAAAGGTTCTGCTACAGATTCCATTTCGATTCGATCATCAGGCAAAGAATTTACAAAATCAGAAAGTAAGCGGGCCGGTATCGTAATTTCTCCTTCCTTCTCCACTTGAGCTCCGACTCTAGTGGTAATGGCAATGTCCAAATTGGTGGCAGTTAAAACTAACATGCCATCTTCCGTGGCAATTTTTACATTTTGGAGAACGGGCAAGTTGCTTCTAGTCGCAACCGCTCTACCCACTATTGCCAACGCCCTACTAAGATTTTGCTGAAGACAAGATACCTGCATATTGAGCACTCCTCAGTAATTGTGACTCAAGAATATGTTAAGTATATTAGTCTAAAGAAGCCGTAGTCAACGAGTACACCATATTTAGTGTGAAACGTTTTTAAAGGTACAATATACGGCCGTTTATTCGATAACTGCTACCACGTCTAATTCAAGAATAATTTCGTCATCTACGCTAATTATAAAAGGTAATCTTGGTTTGGAAAGTTGGAACTGATCCCAGGTTATTTCAGTAGATATAGTACCGCTTATAGCCTTATTTTCTATTTCTAACAGACCTTCCCACACGACTGGGTTCGTTATCTCTGAAATGGTCATATCGCCTTTTATCGAGACTTTCATGTCTCCAGTCTGAGGTAATGGCCAAGAATGGCCTGAAATTTCAAGAACATCAATGGCTATCTCTGAACCTATGCCTCCATTCCTACGCACCCAGTTGTCCCTTTTATTTTCATCACTAGTCAATGATTGCACATCCACTATGATGACAGAAGTCTCGGAGTCACTGACATAACCTTCTTTGTTCAAATATACTTTCCCAACTATTCCTGACGTTTCCCCAATTGCAGTTATCGGTGTAGGTAATCTGGCAAATTGCTCGCCAATCTTGTATCTAGCCACTGAGCCGGCCTGGAAGAATATAGATACCGCTTCACTTTGGCTTGTTCCCTCTAACTGAGTTGAAGTCTGGTTTGGAACCAGCGAATTAACTGTTGGGGTATTAGTAGGAATGGATTTAATTGGCATCGACACTTTTGGAACAGTTGTAGGA
>RQOP01000028.1 GCA_008373095.1 SAR202 cluster bacterium
TAAACATGGTATGTAAATGCCTTGCCTTTGAAGGCGCTCTGTGGTTAGTTTGAATCAACCAATAATTATCGAGTCTGTGGTGAATTTACCATGGATTTATAGAGCGTTTTAAGGTGTAAATTGTAGAGGTGGAAAAGCTATGAAACTCTCTCAAGCTAGGGTAGTAAATTATAGAAGTATTGATGACTCATCATGGGTAAAAGTTGATGATGTTACCGCCTTGGTGGGTAAAAATGAATCTGGTAAAACTGCTTTTCTCCAGGCTATCAGGAAGATTAATTCAATTTCTGGTGAAGAAGATGGGTTTACGATCAGAGATTATCCACGAAAAGGCTATATAAAATACAAAAAGATTCACGAGCAGAATCCGTGTGAGGTGGCACAGGCTGAATTTGAATTAAGTGCTGAAGAAGTAACTGAAATTGAGGCTAACTTCGGAAACGGGGTTTTAGCGTCGAACAAAGTTATCGTCACTAAAAATTATAAAAATGAACGAGCTTGGAAAATTGATTTATCTGACTCAATTTCATCTTCTTCTGTCCCAAATTCTTTTACCGAACCTTCAAACCCAACTCCAACCTCGTTTCAAAATGCGGTTCAAAATACTGGATCAAATGTGAGTGTTTCTGAAAAAATCGCTGAGCAATTTTTGGAGAGATGGCTGCCGAAATTTGTATATTTTGACAATTACAGTTTGATGCGTGGAAAGATATCTATAAATGAACTTAGAGAAAGGTCTGAAAATGGAGGCCCCTTAGATGACGCAGATAGAACCTTTTTGTCGCTATTAACTCTATCGGGAGTTTCCTTGGAAGATTTGGAAAAAGACCTCGGATATGAAGACATTAAAGTAGAGCTTGAATCTGCTTCTATCACCATTACAGACGAAATATTTGAATACTGGCAACAAAATCGTCAATTGAAAGTAGAATTTGATGTATCTCAAGCGGACCCGAGAGATCCTGCCCCCCTTAATGAAGGGAAAATCTTGCACGTGCGAATTGAAAATGCTAGACATAGAGTTACTGTGTCGTTTGATGAGAGATCAAAGGGATTTGTTTGGTTTTTCTCATTTTTGTCGTATTTTTCTCACCTCGAAGAAACAGAAAGTGGGGACCTAATAATACTTCTTGATGAGCCGGGGACTGCCCTCCACGCTATGGCTCAAAAAGATTTCTTAAGGTTTATGGATGAGAGGCTTTCACCAAGATGTCAGGTACTGTATTCCACCCATTCTCCATTCATGATTGATCTTGATAAACTGCATAGAATTAGGCTGGTTCAAGACATGGATGGAGTTGGCACGGTAATAAGTGACGATGCAGTCCATAACGACAGGGAAACGGTGTTCCCATTGCAAATGGCCTTGGGTTACCAGATGGCTCAAACACTTTTCCTTGCGCCGCATTGTTTGATGGTCAACTCACCGTCAGATCTTATATATCTTCAAGTCCTTGGCGACATGGTGACGGAAGAATATGGAGCAAGAATAGATCCAAGGTGGGTAATTATTCCTGTTGGTAGTACAGATAATTTATCCACTTTTGTCACGCTTCTGGGTGAAAATTACGTCAGCGTAGCGGTTATGATGGACCTGACTCCGACGAATAGAGAAAAGATAGAGGCAATAAATAAGAAGAATGAAATGGAAGGTGAGAATCCTGTGAAGTGGGTTCAGGTTACTCGAGTAAGGGATGCTGATATAGAAGATCTATTTGATCCTAAGGTCTATCTTGAATTGGTTAACCGATCATATGCCAGACAGCTGGATGAACCACTTACTATGAGAACCATCACTGACAGTAATCCAAGGATTGTCGAGAGGTTGAAAGCTTATTTCAGTAGAACTGGTTTGGCAGGTGGTGTGTTTGATCGATATGTTCCCGCTGCCTACCTTTTGGAAAATTTTGATAATTTCAAAGGCAATTTATCGGAAGACACCTTGGAGAAAATACAAGCTCTTGTTGAAAGAATAAATTCCTTGATAGCAGATACCGATTCTTTAAGTCGTACAGAAGGGTCAGGTAGAGATATATCTGGTGCAGCTGGCGTTTCTCGTAGGAACCGAAGTGTGGCTGATGCAGGGACAGTCAATATAGATTCCATACAGCCATCTACAGCAATAGGGTCCCTGCCGGTTCAAACTCAGTTTTAAATTATTTTGGAAAATTCTGCTTATCTAGATGCAGTTGCACAGACCTTAACCCTAGCTGACTTCGAGAGAAGTAAACACAGCCCACACCATTCTATTTTCCATTTAGATAGGATGCGCCTGCTGTGTGAGGAGTTAGGTAACCCTCAATCAGATATTCCTTCGATTCACATAGCAGGTACCAAAGGAAAAGGTACTACCTCGGCAATGATCACTTCAGTGCTCGGGTTTTCAGGGTATAAAGTTGGCTTGATAACTTCTCCTCATCTGCATACATTGACTGAAAGGATTCGAATTGGATTTGATCCGATACCAGAACAAGATTTTGTTGATCTGGTTCAGCAGATGTGGCCCTCCGTATTGGAGGTTGGAGAAAATGGACAGTTTGGTGGGATTACCTGGTTTGAATTCATGGTGTCTGCAGCTTTCAGTTATTTCAGTAAGTGTAAAGTTGATTTCCAGGTGGTTGAAACTGGTCTTGGCGGTAGATTAGATGCTACCAATATAATTTTGCCTATTGTTTCAATTATTACTTCTATAAGTCTTGATCACACAGGTATATTAGGTGATACCTTGTCAAAAATTGCTGCAGAAAAGTCAGGAATAATAAAGGAGGGAATTCCCATTATTGTTTCACCTCAAAGAATTGAACCAATGGGAGTTATTGTAGAAGCAGCAGACAAGCTTAATGCCCCTCTCAAAAAAGTCACTGATGAATATGAGGTCGTGATTAAAAATCAAGATTTGTCTGGTCAATCCATAAAGGTTATTTCTAGTCAAAGGAACTATGAATTTACTTTGCCATTGCTTGGGATTCATCAAACAGAAAATGCAATTACGGCAATTTGCGCCATTGAGACTTTGCAAGAGTTAGGCTATCCGATTAGTAGAGACTCTGTGGAG
>RQOP01000029.1 GCA_008373095.1 SAR202 cluster bacterium
GGCTATGGGTGGATTTGATAAAGAACACTTTAAGAAGATGGACAAGGATGCCATGGGTGGTCTTGATAAAGACCACTTTAAGAACATAGACCGTAAGGCGATGGGTGGGTTTGATAAAGACCACTTTAAAAACATGGACAAGGATGCGATGGGTGGCCTGGATAAAGACCACTTTAAAAACATAGAGCACGATGCAATGTCTGGATTTGACAAGGGACATCTTGAAAAGATGGATCCAGAAGCACTACAAGGCTTATCTGGAGGCCACGTTAAAAAATTGGACCCATCAGCTATAAAAGGGTTCAGTCGCAGGCATGTTAAGAAGATCTCTCAAGAGGCTCTGTCCGATATTAGTTCAGAACAGGTAAAGAATCTTACCCAGGATTCTAAAGAAGGATTGAGGGATACCGTGTCTTCATTTGAAAACTTTGATGTATCTGTGAAAGAAGAGCTCGTTAGCGATGATGTCCGATTATTGGGGGGGGTAGGGTCGTTTTCTGATTTCATAAAAGAAAGGATAGATTCTGTGGCTGAAGAGAATATACCATCACGGTCTGGATGGGATTCTGGGATATTACAGAAAGTTAAAACGGCATCGGTAGACAAAGCTTCAATAGGTACAGAAAGAATTCAAATCAGAGGGGTTTTTGGTGGAGACACTAGTAAAACTGACGTCTTAGAGAAAGGGGCAAGCAGTCGCATTAAAGCTAAATTTGGCAAACTGAAGATATTTAGAACAGAAGAGTAATCCAGAGTGAAAAACGGATTTAAAATGCAAAATAAGTCATTTGTAAATTATTACCTTAATTTGACATGTTGCCGGCGTGAAGGTAGAGTTTGCGCCCGATGAACCCGCATAAATTGGAACAAAACGATAAAGTGAATTGCGTGCACATGATGTGTGTCATGATGTGTTGCGGCATGGATTGTTGTTTGACCTGATTCAGTGGGGAGCAGATAAAAAAAGAGACCCCTCCTGAATCCACGGGCGGGGTCTTTTTTTTGCCTGTTAAATTCCAAAGTTAATCATCTAAGTGCAATAGATAATGAAAGGAGAGACGTTATGAGTGACCAAAGATTTGAAACCCTGCAATTGCATGCTGGCCAAGAGCCTGATCCCGCAACAAACGCGAGGGCGGTACCAATTTATCAGACCACATCATTTGTGTTTGATAATGCTGAACATGGGGCCAACCTTTTTGCTTTGAAAGAATTTGGAAACATTTATACAAGGATCATGAATCCTACGACAGATGTTTTCGAAAAGAGGATTGCCGCTCTAGAGGGCGGTGTTATAGGTTTAGCCACAGCATCTGGGCAGGCAGCGCAATTTGCGGCTGTCGCAAATATGATGCAGGCCGGGGACCATATAGTATCGACATCATTCCTTTATGGAGGCACTTACAACCAGTTCAAGGTTCAGTTCCCTAGACTGGGGATAGATGTAAGTTTCACAGACGGGGATGAACCAGAGAAGTTTGAGGCCTTAATTAAAGATAACACCAAAGCACTCTACATAGAGTCTATGGGAAACCCAAGGTTTAATATTCCAGATTTTAAAGCTTTATCTGAATTGGCTCATTCCCATGGAATACCGTTGGTTGTGGATAATACTTTAGGCGCTGCAGGTGCTTTAATTCGACCGATTGACCATGGGGCCGATGTAGTGGTTCAGAGTGCAACGAAGTGGATTGGTGGACACGGTACTAGTATAGCCGGGGTGGTAGTTGATGCGGGGACGTTTGATTGGGGTAATGGTAAATTCCCGCTATACACAGAACCGAGTGAGGCTTATCACGGATTGGTACATTGGGACGCTTTTGGATTTGGGAGCGATATTTGTAATATGTTGGGAGTCCCTGAGACTAGAAACATAGCCTTCGGGTTAAGGTCCAGGATTGAAGTTCTGCGAGACTACGGGGCTGCCATTAGTCCTTTCAACTCATTCCTCCTGATACAGGGCCTTGAGACCTTATCTCTACGAGTGGAACGACATGGTACCAATGCCATGGACCTCGCTAAATGGTTGGAATCCAATCCTAAAGTAGAGTCGGTTAATTACCCGGGATTGGACTCGAGTCCTTATAAGGCTGCTGCCGAAAAGTATCTTGAGAGAGGATACGGGTCAATGTTGACCGTAAGTCTCAAAGGTGGCTATGAAGATGCGGTTAAATTTATCGACAATCTTAAACTAGCGAGTCATCTTGCTAATGTCGGAGATGCCAAGACTTTGGTCATACATCCGGCTTCAACTACTCATCAGCAGTTGTCAGAGGAAGAGCAGTTGTCATCTGGAGTAGAGCCCACAATGGTCAGGGTGTCTGTAGGGCTTGAGCATATTGATGATATTAAAGAGGATTTCCAACAGGCTTTAGATTCTATAAACTAGGCTGATCAAGAACCGTGTGACTTGATTAAAGGTTACGCGGTTCTAATTTTCCTATAAGGTGTTTAATGGCTCTTGTAATAAGACCGGACTATCACGCAATCCCTACCGTGGAAAAAAATGGGCTGGACTGGATTTCTGCTGAGAAATTCCATAGCGAGGGGCGTCAAGCCTTGCGTATCGGTATATTAAACATTATGCCGCTCGGCGAGCAGTATGAAATGAACATATTGAACCCGCTTGGGCTCTCTTTGATAGATATAGAACCTGTATGGCTGAGATTGGAATCTCATTCGTACAAAACGTGGCCAGAAGGTCATGTAGAGGGCTTGTATTCAAGTTATCAAGAGGCGCTGACAGTTAATAAGTTAGATGGGCTTATAGTGACTGGGGCTCCCGTTGAACATCTTGACTTTGGAGAAGTTAATTACTGGAGCGAAATATCGGAAATTATAACGGACGCTAGACATAATTCGCACAGTACTTTAGGCCTATGTTGGGCAGGTTTTGCACTAGCCAAGCTTTCAGGTGTTGAAAAGATAACGTTTGAGAGAAAATTATTTGGTGTATATGAATTAGATAACCTGGCCGCCAATCATCCTATTATGGGAGCACTGGACGATAAATTCGTATGCCCTCAAAGTAGATTTGCGGGATTTGAGGATAAAGAGGTTACTGATGCTATTGGTAGAGGGGATATCAATGCCTTGGCATACGGCAAAGAATCAGGCTACACAATACTTGAAACTCCTGATCATAAGCAGTTGATGCATATTGGTCATCCTGAATACAACAAAGGGCGGCTTGCTCTTGAGGCTAGAAGAGACCAGGCAAATCCTAATGTCCCAGATATTGCAAATTTTGACTTCGATAAGCCTTTAAATAAGTGGCGTATGCATCGGAACACTTTTTTTCAACGATGGATTAATTTTGTTACTGGACAATCTAAAGACGGGGAATAAGAATCAATTCTAAGATAAGACCTTGTACACCCAAACCTGATGCAAAACTTCCGGTTCACCCACCGGTAGCGGGTGGAATTCATCACTAATTTCTATAAGTTTCCATAGCTTGTTTGATTCGACTTCGGCTTGTTTTTCCTTAAAGCCATTTTCTAGATATACATCCGTTCGAATGGTAAATACTATATATCCTTGTGGTTTGGTAATTCTTATCAATTCGTCGAAAGATTCAGGGCCTGCGTGACCTAGTGTCATCACCCCAACAGTGATGACAGCGTCGAAAGAGTTAGTTTCGTAATCCAAATGCTCTCCTAGGGTCATCTGGTCAAAGCTTTTATATACGTTTTTGTTACGGGCTTCCTTGAGCATTCCCTCTGATAGATCCATCGCTGTGAGGTTTTGGAAGCCGTGTTCTGCTAAAGCTAAACCGACCAATCCAGTTCCTGCGCCTGCGTCTAAAACATTGGAGTCTGGGCTCACGTATTTTGCTAAGTAGTCAGATGCGGTCTTAGGAGCAATCCAACCAAAAACTTCTGACAGATCTTTATCGTAATCTTTGGCCCACTCGTCATATCTTTCGGATAATTCAGAATTATTTTGTGAAGAATAAATCCACTGTACTCGCTCTTCGCTTCTTTCGTTCATTTGAGATCTCCGGATGTTGTATTTAAAGCTGAGGGGTGGGCATAAAATTTAATGCATCCATCATAGTTATTTCCTTTACTATATAGAAAGATGTAATACCATGGGTTCGCTTTTATAGGAGGCAGCATGAAAATTGGCATAAGTATGAGTGCGACTACTTCAATGGGAGACTTTGGATTGGTAGCCCAAAAAATTGAATCTCTTGGATTCGATTCAGTATGGTTACCTGAACATCCTGTCATGCCCGTGAATCATAAATCCATTTATGCTGGTAGTTCTGATGGATCTATTCCGAAGCAAATGTATCTTGGTGTTAACCCATTGATTGCACTTACTAGAGCTTCTGCTGTGACAACAAACTTGGGCCTTGGGACTGCTGTCAATTTAATTACTGAACACAATCCCTTAGACCTGGCTAAATTGATAGCCACTTTGGATTTTTATTCTGGTGGCCGCTTTTTGTATGGGATAGGTACGGGATGGTTCAGGGAAGAAGCAGAAATAATGGGCGCTGATTTTGATCACCGTTGGACTCAGGCAAGAGAGTATGTATTGGCTATGAAGGAGATTTGGACCAAGGAAGAGGCCGAGTTTCACGGCAAATATGTGGATTTTCCTCCAATAATCTGTAATCCAAAACCGGCACAAACTCCTCACCCCCCAGTCCTCCTGGGAGGGAATGCGAAAAACGTATTGAGGAGAGTTGTTAAGTGGGGAGATGGCTGGCTTCCGATCCGTCTTTCTCCAGAGGAGATTGTTGAAGCAAAACGAAAGATTTTCGAACTTTGTGATTCCGAGGGAAGGGACCCTGAGACTATCCAAATAACCATGCATAGTCTTCCGGCAGACAAAGAGTTAATTTCTCGTTTTGAAGAAGCGGGGGTGGACAGAGTTTTAGTAGGGGTTAATTCTGTAACGCAGATGAATATTTTTGATGAGTTGGACGTGATTGCAGACACCATTTTGGAAAAAAATTAAGCATGTGGCCCAAAAGTGAAAAACAAAAACAACTTTTAGAAAAATCGCAAAAAATAGCAAAACATATATCTACCACTTCTTCCAAACATGATCGTGACGGTTCATTTCCCCATGAGCATTTTGCTTTTATGCGAGACATAGGATATTTGGCCTCTGCTGTGCCAGAAAGTTATGGCGGTCCAGGTTATGGCTTGACTGATATTATTTTGTCTCAATTTGAAATTGCTACAGGGGATGGTTCCACTGCATTATCTGTAGGAATGCACCATATGGTGATCGGAACCGAGTCAATAGCTAAAAGATGGCCAGATTCGCTAAGGGAGAGAGTATTTGGTGAGGTTGTGTCTGAAGGTGTATTACTTAACAATATTGCCTCTGAGCCAGAGTTAGGTTCGCCGCAAGGAGGAGGAAGGCCTTCTACGGCCTTAACGCCTGATAGTAATGGTGGATGGTATTTGGATGGACGTAAAACCTGGTCCACCTTGGCTCCGGAATTGACCTACGCAATAACTTTTGCTGCAGTAAACGATGAAAGTGGAGATACAGCAAGAGTTTTGCAAAAAATGTCTGCGGAAGGAATTTCAATAGAAGAAACTTGGGATTCTATGTCAATGCGGTCAACTGGTTCCCACGACATTATTTTCAAAAATGTAAAAGTAGAGAACGAAGACTTTTTATTTCGATCCAACCCTCATTCCCCAGTTAACGATCCTATAGGTGGTGCAGCATGGTTTCCTCTTATGACAAGTGCTGCAAATCTGGGTGTGGCAAATGCGGCAAGGAATTATGCTTTAGAATTTTCAAAAAGCAGAAAACCAACTGGGGCCTCAGATACTATTTCTAAAATACCGTATGTTAGGGAGCAGATTGGGCGCTTAGAATCGAAACTTATTTCATCTAAGAGAAATCTTTTTTCATTCGCAGAAGATTGGGAAAATTACCCCGAGTATCACGAAGATCTTTTGACTGAAATTGGAGTTGTAAAGACCAAATCGATTGATTCTGCGATAGAAATCACGGATTTAGCCATCAGAATAGTGGGAGGAGTGGGATTGGAAAAATCAAGGCCTCTTGAAAGGTATTTCAGGGATGTAAGGAGCGGATTGTTTAATCCCCCAATTGAAGCTAGAGCTTTGGAACACATAGCATCGTCAATATTAGATTAATTGAATCAGAGGCAGACTAATGGCAATAAAATTCATACAAATGGCTGATCCTCAATTTGGAATGTTTGCTTCCATTAGCAAATTAACCAAAGAAGAAGCTGCAGACAGGTCTAGGGAGGGATTAAATCTGCGATATGTTGAGGAAGAATTTGATGGTTTTGAGCCTGAAATAAAGCTATTTACCAAAGCTATTGAACAGGCCAATCATTACGAACCTGATTTTGTTGTTATGTGTGGAGATATGGTTAATGAGGCGGATTCGTTGGAGCAGAGAGAAGAGTTATTTAGGATAGCTGATCAATTAGATAAAAGTATTCCAATCTACTGGGTTGCAGGAAATCATGATGTTGGGAATTCACCAACTCGAGCCTCGTTAGAATCATATAGAAAATTGTTTGGGCCTGATAATTACTCATTTCAAAAAAATGATTGTTACTTCATAGCTATCAACAGCTCTGTTTGTTCTGATCCTTCAGCTGTGCCAGAAGAATGGGAATATCTTATTGAGTTTTTGGAAAATGAGTTAAGTAAAGCTTCAGACAATGGTTCGCTTCATAAAATTATTTTCTTACACCATCCTCTTTTTCTTACAACGGCGGATGAAGCTGATAATTATTTTGCGATTCCTTCGCCAAGAAGGCAACAAATCATAGATATGTTGGATCACTTCAAGGTATCAGCTGTTTTCTCTGGTCACTTACATAGGAATAATTACAGAAGCTTGAACGGTATTGAATATATATCATCGGGCCCTGTGGGCTATCCACTGGATGCTGATCCGTCAGGCATTAGAATTGTGGACTTGGACGGTAACGGTCTTGATCACCGATATATCAGTCTAGAATAAGACAATACGGGTTGGTAATGGGATAACAGGTTATCGCCAAATAATATTAAATTGTAAATATTATCTTTTATAGAGTACTATCCAGCCCATTATTAACCTGGGCTTGACCGAAGCCCTCACAACTCAAAGGAGCAATATATGCCGTATTTTATAAACACTTGGAGAACTCCTCGTCCGGACCAATATTTAAATGTCGTAAAAGGAGCCAAGGAATCTTTAGAACGGACGGGTAGACCGGGGAATATCACTACAACTGTCTCGCATCCAAGCCCAGCTCAGACGAGTATGGGGGTGATCGGAACTGTGGCCGGTTTTCCAACAATCCAAGATGTTCAGGACTTTTTGGAATCTCTATGGGAGGATGAAAGCAATATTGAGCGTTTGGGCAATCTCGGGGCTCTGTGTTCTTCGTCAAACGTGTCGATTTCCCAAATGATTAATCAACCTCAAGCCAATAGGTTTGAAAATTTTGATGCCAAGTACGTCCAAAGAACTTTTATTACTCCAGCTACTGGCAAAGGCCCTGAGTTAGAAGAGCTACTTTGTGAATGGGCTGATGATACAGATCTTAAGGTTGGGACGATCCTTAGTAGGAACATGAGTGGTGAGGCCACCCAGATAAGGATTTCTCATTTCCTGGAGGATCTAACTACACTGGAGGAACTGAAAAAGGAAGTTGCTGGAAGTCCTAGGTTGTCAAAATTTCGGGAACTTATTGGTCCAGTACCTAGGATAGGTTTAGGTAGAATTTATTACTCGAAAAGACCTTAGTATTTAAGGCTTGGCTGGGGAATAATCCGAAATAAGCGAAATTATTCCCCAGTACCAACCTAGCTTACGATATGTTTTTCTAGAACTTTAGGGTCAAATTCTACTCCTAGCCCAGGGCCCGTAGGAATTTCAATGTGACCATTTTCGAAAACTATTGGATCCTTAAAGATCTTTTTATGTAAAGATCCTTGGTTTGCTTCGGCTATCATGAAGTTTGGAGAGCATGTTGCCACTTGTATAGCTGCGGCAGCAGCCACTGGGCCACAATACATATGGGGTGCTATTACGGCATAGCTTGCTTCAGCCATAGCTGCAACTTTCTTACCTACCAATATACCTCCAGCCTGGCCTATATCAATTTGAATAATCTGAGCAGCTTGCTTTCTTAAGAGCTCTGAAAATTGAAAGATAGTAGCGAGACGTTCTCCAGTGGCGATGGGTATGCTGGTATGAGCCGCGACTCTGGCCATTTCATCTATATTTTCGGGTGAAACCGGTTCCTCAAACCAAAACGGCTGGTAGGGCTCTATGGCTTTCGCCACCCGTATCGCACTGTAGGTTGTTAGTTGTCCATGTGTACCCAATCCAACTTCAAGTTCGTTGCCCACAGCTGCTCTTATGTTTTTGAAAATGTTTTCTGTGTAAGTAATTTCAGGTAGGGTTATATCCCTAGG
>RQOP01000030.1 GCA_008373095.1 SAR202 cluster bacterium
AGCATTGGTATTATGTGCCCATGAATTGGTTAAGAGTATTTACGATATTGATACAGGGTAGCCTTGCAGGAGCCGCCACAAGTTCTGTTTTCATTCTGGTTAATGATCTCCTCACGAGGGACTCCAGGTTAGATTTATGGGAATTTGGTGTGACTCTAAGTGTTCCATTACTTGTTACTATCGTTTTTACCTCGGCAACTAAAACGAAATTCATGATCTTCTTCCCTATTACATACCTGACCTTATTTATCCCTACTCTAGGCGCAATCTTTGGTTCGTCTGGGTCGGAACCTTTCTGGCAGTTTGTTATGTTGGGTTTAATAGGTGGGTTAGGTTGGAGCATACCTTTGGCTCTTTGGTCTGGACGTTCAACTAGGTAATTCCCTACTAGTAACCCAGTTATCTCAGAGGCATAGGTCGAGAGGGACGGCATTATAGATAATTCAAAATCTTGTGTCGTACTATGCTCCTTAGATATAGATCTTCAACCACGAAGCTCCTTAATACATCCGTGCTTGGGTGTACCATTAGATGGGCATCTCAGTTCCATGGAGAATTTTAGAGGACGAGCCCTCCATGTCTCCTCGTGATGAGCAAAAGCTTAAAGGAGCTGAGGTGACCGTACACCTACTCATTCACTATATATATCTGGGTTGCCTCTGACATAAGCAGAAATAATTAGCTTAATCTCATCGTCGGTATAAGGTTCATATTGGCCATTAGGATTTGTCGGTTCTAAGAGTTTTGACTTTTTCTCTTTAGAACGACGGTCTTTAGTCTGTCTTAGCCATTCCCGAGAGCCTTTTTGCATAGTAGCTTTCATTCTAAGGTCTGCCTTACATAAGCCCATTATGTAATTGAAAAGAGGTAGACCCATTCTGCCCTTCTCCATGTGGCAATGCTTACACAATGTCTGATGATTGCCGGAAGTATTGTCGCTATGGGTTTGATTAATATGGTCTCTTTTAAGATTTTCATATATCCCACAGCAATCACATTTACGACTCTTATTGTAATGGAGCATATTGCCCTCCCATACAAATAATAATCACTGTTTGAGGGCTGGAAAAGAGTGGAATTACGTGCGAGTTAATTTCGTGAAAACCACACTGAAAATTCCTAGCTCGGTTAATGTCATTGTGGAATCATATAAGACAAATAAGGGAGGTGAACCATGAACTCAAAAGTTGTTGGGATCATGTTGATATTGGGTCCAATTCTAATTATGGGTGTCTGGATTTCAGGTATGGTACCCGATACAGGAACTGTGTCACCATCCGAATCTATGACAACGATCCTTGCAGAAAAGGATCAAGCTCAAACCGGTTCAATTCTTCAGGTTTTTGGCGTCATAGCTATGTTTATGGGGCTTTATTTTCTAGCAAAGTCGTTAAAAAGTGATAATGCGGTAAGCAATCAATTGTTGGAAATAGGTGGGTTATTACTTCTACTGGTTGTGCCAATATGGGTTGCTTTTATGGGTTCATGGACGACAGCGATAGATTATTCTGAAAAATATGGGAATGATGTTGGTACAACAATAATATCTTCTTCTCTTATGTTAGAAATGGGCGGGTTGATGTTGGTAATTGGACTGTTTATTTTGGGCATATCACTAACTATTCTACAAAAATACAAAAGAATTATTGGAGCATTATTTATTATTGCATCGGTATGTGCATTTCTTGACATGGTGGTTGACGTTGAAGTCTTGGCAATTATAGGTTGGATGGGAATGTTTTTGACGACATTAATAGTAGGCATATTAACGACGCTACAAAAAGAGAATCAACCTGAGGCGTAAATTATTAATTGAGAGTAGTATGAATGTTGGTGTTCTTTTTTTTGCAGTAACGACTCACGGAACCATTTAATCGGTGTTATTTGTTGGTTGGAATCATTTTTTAAGGCATTCGCATGAGATACATTGATAACACTCTTTTTGATGATACGGTGGCCATTCTTTTCCAAATTATTCTCAAAAAAGAATCTCCTGATGATTTGCCAGTAACTTTTCAAGGTTCTTTTTTTACAGAGGAAGAGCTAGCCGCTTCCACCCCTATAGAAGTTCTTGTCGATGGACTGGAAACAGCACTTCATATGCATCTTTATGAAGATGAAGACCCTACTCTTCTAAAAAAACAATTATTGGAGGCAGCTAGACAATTGGTCGATGTATATCGGGAAAGAGGAGAAGAATCTGATTTATATTCAGCCATGTCTATGATATCTCTAGCTGGTGACTTTCGACGGAATTATGTTTTTAAATTCGATAGAAAAGGAAATAAAAGAAGTTTTCTTAAAAGACGTTTTCGTGGAGCTAAATTCAATCAAAATAACGTGTATGACCCGGACAGAGTAGAAAACTCTGTTCAAGCAATAAAATACGCTTTCGCAAAAATAAAATTTGCCAGATTTGTTGGATGAAAAGCTTTCATCAGACTAAATTAGTCTAGCCATCTTTTGGGGGTCTTTATTTTTCAAAACCCATTGAATACTCTGAGTTGTTCTGGTCTGAAGGGTTAGGGCTTTGAGATAGTTTCCAATTCAAGGTTTTGGCTACGGAGTCAAATTTTTCTTGTTCCACTCTTTTTTGGACGCTTTTTATTATTTGATCCCAGAAAAAAGTGGTGTCATTTGTATTTGGTAATTCTCTAGGCCTGTATCCTTGTCCTTCCAAATGCCATTTTCGCCACAACCACTTCATATGCCTTCCCGTGGGTTCAGATTTAGATCTAAGCATGTATTCTCTATGTAATTCTTCAGCTAGGCTTCCTTCTTCCCATGGAATTCCGTAATTTTCCAACCATATCCACTGGTATGGCCAGTCTTGTAATATTTCACCCTCAGGGAGCTTATTGTATTGCGATATCCATCTATTTAGAGTGGAGAAACTAACGGTGGCCTGAGTACCGAATTTTCTAACCATTCTTTGATATATTTCTTTACGAGAGAAGGTGTTTTGCCCCCACAGTTGATACGCATATTGCATCTGGGGAATATTTTCCTTGGTCTTCGGCATTACATACACCCATATTAATTATTAATATATATTATTAATATCCTACTTCAATTGCAGTATTTATTGATGTGATTATTGGTACTATTTTATATTAACACCAAGTATCAATCACACGGAATAAAAAAATCTGCAAAAAGAAGAGATATGAACATTGCACTGAGAATCTTAATTGCGGCCATGTATGTACTTGTCATAGTTGTGGCGAATTGGTCTATCCAGAAATGGGGAATTGTTTCTATTGGTTTCGGGTTGATGGCACCGGCAGGGGTTTACTTCGCCGGTCTGGCTTTTTCTTTACGAGATGCCTTGCATGAAGTTTCCGATAAGTATTGGATTATTGGAGCGATCATAGTTGGGGCTATAGTTTCTTATGTTATTGAAGATGGTGGGAAAATAGCTATTGCGAGTGGCAGTGCATTTCTTCTTTCTGAGCTTGCGGACTTTGCTGTTTATTCACCACTCAGGGCTAGAGGCAAAATAAGGGCACTTTTCGCTTCCAACGTTGTTGGTTTAGTTGCAGATTCAATTTTGTTTTTGTATCTGGCTTTTGGGTCTCTGGAATTTCTGTCAGGTCAGGTTGTTGCAAAGGTATATATGACTGCTGCCGTAATCATCATTATGCTTGGATATAGATTTTTCATGAAGCGTAAGCGTATATAAAAGTGAAAATAGTTTGAATTTTCTTTTGAGACCTAGAAAAAAATAGCTGCGGCTAATGACAAGACGACAAAAGCGAGTGGGACATAAACCAGGAATATCCATTCGGTTCTAGTGTCCGGTATGTTGACGGGTATCCCTTTCCACACAAAAGATTTCATATGGTTGCCATCTCAAATTTACAGGGTGTTTCTCAATCCACCAGGAGCGTTACTTTCATCACTTTGGGGCTTGAATGCTTTCACTTTATTTGCATTGATAAAACGTGCGTAGGTTCTGATTCGGTTGGTATGGTACGGCTTATATGTGATGTATGCATTTAAATCATCGAAAACAGGAGGTAGGCCGCTTATTATGCTTACTATTTCCCTCTCTGTGTAAAGATTTCCTAATTCTGAAATCTGATTTGCCTTAAGATCTGGGGCTGCCTGACTTACTCTCCACCACCATACCGCCTGTCTTGCAGTTGGAGTTTTGTCTTCACTTTCATAGTAGTAATGACATAATTCCAGTAGCTTAAGAGAATTGTTCCAAGAGATGCCATATATATCGGATTTATCCCATCGGAAGGGCTCATCCAAAGTTGTTACGCATTCAGGCAATTCTTTGAAGTCAGATATCCAGCGACTAAGTGTTCTCAAGCTAATTGCATTTTCTTTAAATTGTTCCTTCAACTGCTCAATTATGGAGTTTTGGCTGTGATGGGCTGAGTAAAGACTATAGGCATGGGCTTTTTGGACTATATTATTTTTGGAATCTTGCTTCAAAATTCCTCCCCTCAAAAAAGTGGCTTATTTTGGTAATAATATGACAGGTTTGAGATATTATATGACCTAATATCATTTATTTAGGATATTATTTTTTGTAAATTGACTATTTTTTTTTATTACTATCTAATTCCTTTATGGCATCAGAATACAATATCCAAGTAGTTTCTACGCCGCTAGAGTTACAAAAAGTTCTTGAACTTCGTGTGGAGGTATTTGTATTGGAACAAGCTGTTCCCGAGGACGAAGAAATTGATGCTTTGGACACAGTTGAGGCGATAGAAAATGGCCAGGTAATACACGTTATTGTCTCAGAAGGTGGGTTAGCCATCGGCACTGCAAGGCTCATACTAGAAGGAAGTAAATCTCAATCTGGCGATGTGTCAGATTTTCCACATATTGGCCGGGTCGCGGTTAAAAAGACTATGAGACGTAAAGGAATCGGAGAGATTCTGATGGTGAAATTGCATCAGTTAGCTAATTCCAGGGGTTTCATAGGAGTCACGCTTTCTGCCCAAATACAAGCTACACCTTTTTATACTCAACTCGGCTATATAAAAAGAGGTTCTGTCTACGATGATGTAGGGATTCCCCACCAGGATATGGATTTAATTTTCTGCTAGTTTGACACCTAAATTTGAACCACACCGCGATTTTGATTAATTGATATCGCAGTCCCCATAGCTTCAGATAGATCTTTTATCCTGGATAAGGCTTGTGTTGCAATTGTGCCCGAAGCGATGAGAGGCCTACCGGTCATTGACCGAGGTTTCCCGTAGCCCATATCGATAGGGACAACTTCCAGAGAGTCCAGATCACCTCCTGAAAATTTGATTTGTGCAACAACGCTTTGCCAATAGATCGGATCCCCTGGGAATCCTCTAGTACCTTTATCGCTCCGTTTGTCATAGAAATCAGCTGGTGTGTGGTAATGATCTAGGCCGATTTGATCGTAATTGTATGAGGGTTGCCATTTAACAGCGTCATTTTGGAAAATGAAATTTCCCAGGCTGTACATAATAGGAGCCCCTTTGTATATCTCAATACCTCTTGTAACGTGTGGTCCATGACCAATAAAAGCAGAGGCTCCAGCATCGATGCATTTATGGGCAAAATCTATGAGAAATTCAGGAGGTTCTGCCATTGTGTTCCCACTTTCATGACAGTGGAAGGAGACCAAAACCCAATCAGACATCCGTTTTGCGTCCGAAATCCATTTTAGATTTTCGGCAAGATCTTCCTGATTTAGTTCAGTGTTTTCAGAGAATGAGTTTCCAGCTTTGAATCGATGTTGAAGGAAAGAAAATTCTTCGTCACTATCCTCCGGTATTACACCAGCGGCTCTAAAATTTCTAAGGGAATTTCTTTTTTGTTCAAGGCCCAATAGGCGATCGGTTCTTTTGAGTTGATCAAATGAATCCTTATCCACGGTGAAAGTTGTTTTGAATCTTTGAGGATTAAGACCTGGGCGTCCTTTTATATCTGGTCTTTGGTTGAGGGCCCTCCCAGATTCAGCAAATGTAGATGAGGCAGCTACTAAAGCAACCCTTCCATTTTTGGTATCGAGATAACCTGCACTTCTCGCTTCGCTTAAATGTCTTCCTGTTCCCGCATATACTAGAGAGGAATCTTTTAGGTGTTGCAGGTTAGTAAGAACTCCACCTTCACCATAATCGTGACTATGATTGTTAGCGGTTGATACTAAGTTTATTCCTGACCATTCAAGTTCAGATAGGTTAGCTGGGTCTGAGCCTGTAAATGTTCCTCCGGCTGATCCTGGAGAGTGTTCGAAATCGTGCATAAGCATCTCTAGATTCACGTATCCGACATCAGCGGCTCGAAACAAGTCAACCAGATTCAGGAAATTTTCTTCTTCGTGGACTGAAAGCTTTCGCGTTATCATCGCATCACCACCAGCGGTGATGGTGAGATTTCCGGATTCGGCATCATAGAGCATAATAAAATCCTGTAAATGTAAGAATAAGTTCTATTTAGCCAGAGTTGTATTCGTTTGACAACATTCCCATGATTGTCGAGTCGAATCTTGAGCCTTCGTGAGGTCTGCTTTTTCTTAATGTTCCTTCGTGCTTGAATCCCAAGTGTTGAAACATATTTAGAGCTGCTTCATTGTATTCGGGAATATCCGCCCAGACTCTAAACAAGCCATATTTAGAAAAGGATTGTTCCAAAGTTGCCTTTAATGCAGCTGTTCCGTATCCGTGATGCCACATTTCTCGGTCCCCAATGAGAATAGATATTTGACCATCACCCAGAGACTCTTCAATAGCAATATGGGATTCACCTATGTGCAATCCATCAACTGTGTATATGGATAATATTATGTGTTCAGGGTTTGAGAAGGTTTCTTCCCACTGTTGTTCAGTAAATTGGTCTACATTTTCTGGATGATATCCCAAATGGGCCGGATCACCGTATGAATACCTTCCAAACCAATTTTCCGAGACTTCGTCGTCTGCAAGCCACCGGTTTATTCTTGATACATCTTCCCTAGTAACTCCTCTCAATTCTATTTTGGGTTCATTCATATAAACCTCCCAGGTTCCAAGGTACACGTTTTGAAGGCCGCTAGACAAATTCCCTAATGCGAATTATTTAAAATAGACGGAGTCACGTCAATAAACCTGAGATTGTGTAATTTCTGTTCATGAAGAAAAACTACATAGATATGATTCCAAAATCATGGTAATTCAGGGGTCTTCACGTTATGCTTTATGTTTGATCTGATAGTTAGTATTCGTGGGATGAATTCATGTTAGAAAGACTTTCCTCGGTTGAAGAAAAATATGAGGAATTGAATAGATTGTTGGCCGATCCAGAAGTGGTGGCAGATTACACCAAGGTTCAGCAATATGCCAAGGAACAATCTGTCATGAGAGAGGTTGTTGAGCTTGCTCGAGAATATAGGGAAGTGATGAGGGAAATGGCTGAGTTACGCGAAATGCTCAGATCCGAAAATGATACTGAAATATTAGCTATGGCCAAGCAGGAACAGTCAGAGTTAGAAGAGAAACAAGAGGTCGTTGAACAAAAATTACGTCTTGCCTTAGTTCCCAAAGATCCGAACGATGATAAAAATGTAATCATAGAAATTAGAGCTGGCACTGGAGGAGAAGAGGCGGGGTTATTTGCATCTAATCTATATAGGATGTATTCGCGGTTGGCTCAGCGGTTGAGTTGGAAGTTGGAAGTCATAGATTCGAATTCAACCGGGATTGGAGGTATAAAAGAAATTACTTTCCAAGTTCGGGGAGATCAAGCGTATAGCAAATTAAAACATGAAAGCGGTGTTCATAGGGTTCAAAGGGTTCCTACTACTGAATCTAGCGGAAGAATACATACCTCTGCCGCAACTGTAGCAGTCCTGCCTGAAGCAGAGGAAGTAGATATTGAGATTAGTCAGGAAGATTTACAGATAGATATTTATCATGCAAGCGGCCATGGTGGGCAAAATGTTCAAAAGGTTGCGACTGCTGTTCGAATTACACACATACCAACAGGGGTGGTAACCACCTGTCAGGATGAGAGATCTCAACACAAGAATAAAGAAAAGGCCCTTGCGGTCCTGAGGTCTAGATTGTTGGCTGCTGAAATAGAAAAACAGCAGCAAGAAATTGTTGATGCCAGAAGGTCACAGGTAGGTTCTGGGGATCGCTCTGAAAGGGTTAGGACATACAATTTTCCACAAGGAAGGATCACCGATCACAGAATAGGACTTACCAGCTATAACCTGGAGCAGGTATTAGATGGAGATTTAATGGAATTCATCGAGGCACTGGTTCAAGAAGAACAGGCTAGAAAACTGGAAAACGCCAGTTTATGAACGTTAAGGAAACCCTTAATATTACTAGCCAAGAACTCATGAAAACCGGATCACCTGATGCCAAGCTGGAGGCGGAAGTTTTACTTAGACATGTTCTAAAAATTGATAGAGCTACGATGTTTAGTGAGTTGGAAGAAAATCTTTCAGAGGACAGTGTTAATAACATCGCTGCCTTGGTTAAAAGAAGGATCCAAAGAGAACCTCTCGCTTATATAACGGGGACCAAAGAATTTTATGGCCTTATGTTTGAGGTTTCTGAAGATGTACTTATTCCGCGACCGGAAACAGAACTTTTGGTTGATATGGCCATCACCAAAGCCAAATTGCTGAAGAAAAATGAAGTAACTATAGTTGATGTCGGGACTGGTAGTGGTGCAATAGCAGTTTCTTTGGCCGTGAACATACCAAATTCAAGTGTTATTGCTGTTGACCTCAGTAAATCTGCACTGGAAATGGCTGATGAAAATCGGCGGGCGCATGGTATGTACTCGAGGGTAAAACTTAGACTCGGTAATCTACTTGATCCTGTAACAGATAATATTGATATATTGGTTAGCAATCCTCCTTATATAAGAAAAGATCGGTTGGCTTTCTTGCAAGATGAGGTCCTAAAAGAGCCCCTTATGGCTTTGGATGGAGGAGAAGATGGGTTGACACTCATAAAAGAATTGCTATCTCAGGCCAGACATAAAATGGCTAGTACAAGTGTCATCCTGTTCGAAATCGATTCTGATCAAGGGGCTGAAGCGGCTAAGATTTCCAAAAGTTATTTTCCGCTCGGAGAGGTGACTGTTTTGAGAGATCTAAACAATGATGATCGAGCTGTCCTGATTGAACTAAATACATCCTATTAGGGCTAGGTTTGGTCAAAAAAATGATTTAGCCGAAAGGACATCTAAGTGGATTATTCTAGTCCCAGTTGGTAATGTTTTCCTTCCGTTTTTATGGAGGGTGCTACCACGACTTCTGCCGAATGCATGTCTTTAATGTTCCGTGCCCCAACCATGCCCATACATACCTTGAGAGCTCCTATTAAATTTTGGGTCCCATTTGAAACAGATGACGGCCCATAGAACAGTTCCTTTAAAGTTCCCTTTACTCCGACATTGACCCTAGTACCTCTTGGAAGAGCCGGGTGTGGACTAGCCATACCCCAATTAAAACCTCTTCCTGGAGCTTCCTCCGATTGCGCTAAGGGAGTACCGATCATGACGGCGTCTGCACCACTGGCGATTGCCTTGCAAAGCTCACCCCCAGTTCTAATACCTCCATCTGTTATTATCGGAACATATTTTCCAGTTCGTTGGAAAAAATCATCTCTAGCCTGGGCACAATCCATGGTCGCTGTGACCTGTGGTATCCCTACTCCAGTCACTTCTCTCGTAGTACAGGCGGCTCCAGGCCCAACTCCCACTAGAACACCATGTATGCCAGTTTCCATTATTTCGGTGGCCACTTCGTAGCCGACACAGTTGCCAACCACAATCGGCACCTTGACCATTTCAAGCAATTCAGGAAATTGAAGACCTCTAATACTATTGGAAGAATGCCGAGCAGTAGTCACCGTAGATTGTACGACGATCATATCGGCTCCAGCTTCTACTGCGATCGGGGCGAAGGCCTTTGTGACTGCAGGAGTTAACGATACGGCACATTTGGAGCCTGTCGATTTGATCTCTTCAACTCTTTTTCCTATCAGCTCCTCTTTAATCGGAGCTGAATATACCTTCTGCATGACGGTAGTGACCATGTCATTGCCAGCTTCCACAACCTCTAGAAGAACTGATTCAGGGTCGTCGTAGCGGGTTTGTACCCCTTCTAAATTCATTACACTAAGTGCACCTTGCTCATGCATTTTTCCTATAAAGCTTGGGTTTGCTACGGCATCCATTGCCGATCCTAGGACTGGAATGTCTATACTCACATCGCCTAGTTTGAATGATGTGTCTGTCATTTCCGGATTGACAGTTATTGCACCAGGGGCGATCGCAACCTCGTCAAATCCGTAAGTTCTTCTTAATTCCCTAAGGTTTGACATATTTGACTCCTGTTATTTGTTCCACTTACATCCAACATATCCAAGAAATTCTGGGTCTATCGGATTTTGTTGATATAGGTGAAGCGTATTAACTGTTTATCCTCTAAGCAAATGTGATTAGAATTGTTCTCAGAGATAAATACCGCTTCTCCCAGATTTTTTCAAAATACTCCGCGGTGACAAGGTTGAACCGGCGGATTGGAATGATGATATGGCTCATTTATGAAAAGTGTCAATACAACGTTTGTTACCAAGGAAATGAATAGGAGAATTTAGTTGCGATCAAATACCATCACCGTGGAAGATCAGGTAAAAGAATGTGCCTATTCCCTTGGCTTTGACATAGTTGGAATAACGGGTGCTGAGCCTTTTGTAAATGATGAAAGAGCTGCCTTAAAGCGTATAGATGATGGTCATATGAATGGATATAGTTGGTACACAAAAGACAGAGTCCAAAAGATGAATCGGCCGGAACTTCTCCTTGAAGGCGCTAGATCGGTTATCTCTTTGGCTACTAGTTATTTAACTACTGATCCTGACACCACTGCACCGAATAGTGGAAGAGTTGCCAGATATGCTTGGGGCGATGATTATCACAAGGTTCTAAAAACCAAATTAAAAGAATTTTGCATGAAACTAGAAATCATTACTGGCGAAAAAGTACATTCTCGTATTTTCGTTGATGATGGCCCCATGAATGACAGAGCAGCCGCACGTCGGTCGGGTGTTGGGTGGTTTGGTAAGAATACCAATATATTGACACCTTCTCATGGATCTTGGGTATTTTTAGCCCAGGTCATTACGGACTTAAATTTGAAGCCAGATGTTCCATTGAAGAAAACTTGTGGTAACTGTGTACGCTGTATAGACGATTGTCCTACTGGCGCTATTGTTGCCCCTTATGTAATAGATAACGAAAAATGTATTTCATACCTGACAATCGAACTTAGAGGTGCTGTGCCTAGAAAATTGAGACCGCTGGTTGGAGACTGGATTTTCGGCTGTGATATTTGTCAGGACGTTTGCCCAGTTAATCGAAAAGCTTCAAAAAGCAGTCAGCTTTCATTCCAGCAAAGGCCCGGTTTCTCTACGCCTGATTTGGTTGAAATACTCAATATGGATCAAACTGAATTTAGTAAAAAATTCAAGGATAGCGCCATAAAAAGAACGAAATTACTCGGATTGAAAAGAAACGCATGTATCGCTTTAGGGAATAATGGTGATATTGCGTCAATTCCGGCACTGTCCAATGCTTTAAAGGCTGAAGAAAGTCTAATTAGAATTCATGCTGCTTGGGCGCTAGGTCGGATAGGAGGAGAAAAGGCTATTGCTATATTGGAAAACGCCCTTGCTTCTGAGAAAGACATGGAAACCATAGATGAAATCAGATTATCCATAAATGAATCTAAAGTGAATCTGGTGAAGGAAGAGTAAAAATGGCAGGTAAAATCTACGTGGTTAACGTGGGCTCAAATGCCAGCCATAAATTTTGCAGTCCCATTTTTGGGGATAGAACTTTTGAGTTTATACCTATACCTGAGGATCGCCAGTTACCAGGTACTCATGGTTTGGAGTATCGTCAGCTGAAGTCATTTTATACCCCGGACCAAAACCTTTCTGAATATTTACCAGAGTCAATGGCTACAATCACTGCACATAGTGATCCTGAGTTTGATACGTTTACCTATGGTGACAATTGTGACGTTAATCCTAGAGCCATGGGGATGAGAGGAGTGAATAGAGGGGACTTTCTTTTGTTCATATCACGATTGCAGCGGTGGGAGTCAGGGAAGCCAACTGAAAGATTTGGGTTTTATTTTATTGGATATTTACATGTAGAACAGGTTTTAAAATCTGTCTCTGAGTCCCCATCCGAATTAGAAATGGAACGCTTTCAGGCAAACGCTCACTTACGAAGAGCGATGTCCTGTGAATCGCTTTGGGATAACTTTTGGGTGTTTGCAGGTTCATCTTGGTCCAGTAGATTCTACAAGGCAGTTCCAGTAACGAAAGATCTGTGTAATCAGGTTTTTGTAACTGCGGGAGGAATGTCTTGGGAATGGAAAGAGAGTAGAACGGATTTACAGACGATAGGTTCTTATACAAGGACTTGTAGGTGTGCAATAGACCCTTCCTATCCTGAAGGTAAAATCAGAGCCAATATTCTTTGGGATTGGATAGATAAGTTTAGTAAATGAGTCATATCAATTGGCTCTTTTTCAAAAAAGACAATATAATTAATTTTGATATTGAGACTAAGTATCAAAATGTTGTTTAACACTATTTTGTTGGTAGGGTACATGTGAATACAAAAGGTGATTTTCTGAATCAAGATCTAGAACCCTGTTGCCTGGTCTGTGGTCCGGATTGTGATTGCTGCATAATGGCCAGTGGGGCGTGTGTAGAGTTCGACGGTAATTTGGTTTTGGATGATGTTTCGTTTTCAGTAGGTAAAGGTGTCTTAACTGCTTTAGTAGGACCAAATGCCGGAGGGAAGAGTACTTTATTTAATGCCATAGCTGGCATCCAAGAAGTCGTTCACGGTTCCATACACGTTAATGGCCAGAATCCGAAGAATTCTAAGGGTGCGATTAGCTATATACCTCAAAGAGAAAATGTCAACTGGAGATTCTCTTTAACCGCCGAAGAAGTAGTTAATTTGGGGCTTGTTAAAAACACCTCAATATTTGGATTTTCAAATAAGAAGAACGTCAAAATAGTTGAATCTGCCTTAGAAAGAGTCAATATGTTGCAAGACAAAAAACAATTGATAAGTGAGATGTCTGGAGGTCAAAGGCAAAGAGTTTTTATAGCTAGGGCTTTGTGCCAGCAGGCCAATATTCTTCTTTTGGATGAAGCCTTTAGTGGTGTTGATGTGGCTTCACAGGTTGGGTTAATTGATACTTTGAAGGATTTAAGAGACGAAGGTAAAACCATAATTATTGCTACACATGATCTGAATACTCTAGCTGATAGGTTTGACGAGGTCATATGCCTAAACCGGCACGTTTGTGCCCAAGGGTCTCCAGATACGGCATTCACGCCTGAAGTTTTAGAAGAATTGTATGGATCGCACCCAGATATGTTTTACGGACACTCCCTTGGACATCATCATGATTGATCTTATCGTAGAACCATTTAAATATGACTTTATGCTAAGAGCTTTATTTGTATCTGCCATGGTAGGGACCATATGTCCTATTCTGGGTTCTTACGTTGTTATAAGAGGCATGGGATTCATGGGCGATGCTATGGCTCATGCGGTCTTGCCAGGGATAGTGATCGCACTATTGGTGGGAGTTACTCCATTTTTGGGATCTATACCTATGGCGATTTTTGTGGCTGTTTCGGTTGGATATATGATTCGAAGAAAAACTGTTAGTGAAGACACTGCTGTAGGGATTATGTTTGCCGGCCTGTTTTCTCTTGGTCTTATTTTTATATCTTTTGCAGGAGGACTTAGTATTAGTGTAGAAGATATATTATTGGGCCAGATTCTTGGGGTATCCCAGTCGGATATGTTGGTTTCTTTTACTTTGACTATTGTAGTATTGGTCTCACTTATTGCACTTCACAAGCAACTTGTTTTTTCTGGATTTGATCCTGTTGGGTCGGTGGTAGCTGGTTTAAATGTGGGAACATTGAATTACCTATTTCTAATTTTGCTTGGTATTTCTATTGTAGTAACTCTCCACGTGGTAGGTGTCGTACTAGTAGTGGGTCTATTAGTAACGCCTGCTGCTGCTGCTCAGCTTGTCGTACGAAGATTTACTCGGTCAATGATGCTGGCAGTTTCCTTCGGATTATTCTCAGCAGTGCTTGGTTTGTACCTGTCCTACCATTTGAGTCTTCCATCAGGTCCTTCAATGACTCTCATATCCTTCGCGATATTTTTGCTCTGCGCAATCTATATGAGGCTTTTTTCTCAGGCGCAGACATCACA
>RQOP01000031.1 GCA_008373095.1 SAR202 cluster bacterium
TTTCGTCCGTTCCTATACAAAGAACATCACCATCTTTAGCTAGAAAATTTTCTAAGTAGGCTTCATTACCATTTGAAACAGCTTCATACATTTCTAAGACATCTTCCTTGAGTTGATCGTCTCTTTTCATTTACATTGCGTCCTTCTTTTTATTCTTAACCGACTTATATCATCTTTAATAATCTAATTCTAGTAGCCGTTGATGTCAGCTTGTGGTGGAAAGATTCGCAACATTAAGTTGATCTGTATATATTTGTCCACATGGGTATTTTCAATCGAAAGTATAAGTGGTTTGAGTGGCATAAATTGGTAAGAGTTTAAGGGATTAGAGAATGAAAAATAAAAAGGTTTCTTTTGTTCAAATGGCCGATCCTCAATTTGGAATGTATTCCTCAGTCAGTAAATTTAGTGATGCCGATAAAGCCGAAAGACGTCAAAGAGGTATAAATATCGAATATACAGGGCCCGTCCTAGAAGGATTAGCCAAAGAAACTTCTCTTTTTACCGAAGCAATCGAGACCGCCAACAAAATCAACCCTGACTTTGTTGTAATTTGCGGTGACATGGTCCACAACTCTAACTCCGACGAACAATTTCAGGAGTTGATAAGAATTTCACGACTCTTAAATGAGGACATCAAACTTTATTGGGTGGCCGGGAATCATGATGTTGGAGATAAACCAACACGAGCAGGTCTCGCTCAATATAAGGAACAATTTGGAGAATACAATTATTCGTTTCAAGAAGAGAACTGCTACTTTATCGTTCTTAACAGCTCTATTTGCTATGACCCAGGCTCAGTTCCCGATGAATGGGACGTCCTGATTTCCTTTCTTGAGAAGGAACTTCAAATAGCGGCCTCAGCTCAACAGAGCCACAAGATAATTTTCATGCACCACCCTTTATTTCTAAACGACCCTAATGAAGGTGATAATTACTTCGTTATTCCCTCAGCGAGACGTGCAAAAATAATCGATTTAATTACTGAATATGATGTAAGTGGTGTTTTCACAGGTCATCTTCATAGGAATAACTACCAAAAGATAGGAAATACTGAATTGGTATCCACCGGACCAGTTGGGTTTCCATTAGGGGAAGATCCATCTGGAATTAGACATGTGCAATTGGATGATAATTCTCTAACTCATGAATATTTAGGTCTAACCAGCTAATAATCGGTTGAAAACTATTTAATCCCGGAGTACAAATTAAATAATGGATAAGAGGATCAATTATGAGTGAAAAGAAAAATAGTATTCATAATCACACCCATTCGGATCACACCCATTCAGATGATCACGCACATTCACAATTGCCTTCTGATCCTGAACTAAGAGTAAAAGCTCTTGAAACTTTACTTCTAAATAAAGGTCTAATAGATTCTAGAACTTTAGACGAATTGATTGACACTTATGAAAATAGAATAGGTCCACAAAATGGTGCAAAAGTAGTCGCAAAAGCCTGGGTTGATGAAGAATATAAAAAAAGACTTCTGAATGATGCAACATCAGCTATAAGAGAATTGAGTTACCAAGGAAGACAAGGCGAAAATATGGTTGTTGTTGAAAACACGCCTAAGGTTCACAACGTGGTGGTTTGTACATTATGTAGTTGCTATCCATGGCCGGTACTCGGTCTCCCACCAACTTGGTATAAAAGTGATGAATATAGATCTAGAACAGTACGGGAACCTAGAAAGGTTCTTTCAGAATTTGGTTTATCTCTAGATCCAAAAGTTCAGATAAAAGTCTGGGATTCAACTGCAGAACTGAGATATTTAGTGTTACCAATGAGACCTGATAGTACTGAAAATATGGATGAGACTGAACTTGCAGAGCTGGTTACCAGAAATTCAATGATAGGCACAGGGTTACCAAAGGAGATAAATGAGTAGACTGCATGATATGGGAGGACGTTTTGGAGATGGACCGATACCAGTTCCAAGAAACAACAAAAATGAAGTTATTAATATTGAGCCTACTTTTAAACATAATTGGCACGCAAAAGCGTGGGCAATTACACTTGCAGCTGGTGCTTTAGGCGAATGGAATCTAGATATCAGTAGACATTATAGAGAATGTTTGCCACCCAAAGATTATATGAATTTCTCTTATTATGAAAAATGGCTGGCGGCCCTAACTAATCTGTTAATAGATAAAAACCTTATTTCGTTAGATGAATTAAAAGAATATGTTGCTGCTGCTGAGAAAGGTAATTTAGATAAGTTTTCTAAACAAAATGTAATGCTTGATGATAGAACCTGGTTAGCTGAAAATGTTCAAAAAACATTAGGCTGGGGAGGGTCATCAATTAGAGATACAAATGTAAGTCCTATTTTTAACATCGGGGATAAAATTATTACTCAAAGTTATAATCCAAATGAGAATGTAAATGGTGGGCACACCAGATTACCTAAATATGCTATGGGAAGAGTAGGTAAAGTTTATTCTTATAATAAAAATCATGTTTACCCTGATAAAAATGCTCACGGGTTGGGAGAAAGCCCCTTACCTTTATATACTGTAGAATTCAAATCCTCAGAATTATGGGGTATCTCATCGGAACATGAAAATGACAGCATATTTTTGGATTTATGGGAACCATACTTAAATCTTTACGAAGATTAAACCTTTTTTAAAAATATGAAAATGAAATCTGGTTATAGTTTACCTTTTACAAATAAAAATGAAGATCAAGTTGTCTTCCAGGACCCTTGGCATAGTCAGCTATTCGCTATTACTGTTCAAATGTCAGAAAAAGGAAATTTTAGTTGGAAGGAATTTGTTAAAGTTTTTGGGGAAGCTCTTAAAAAAGAAAGATTACCTACAAAAAATTTAGATGGTAGTAATGATTATTTTTACTGTTGGTTAAATGCCTTAGAAGAAATTTTAATAGAAAAGAAAATTAGTAATCAAAATACTTTGATTCTGCTAAAAGAAGAGTGGACACAGGCTTATTTATCTACACCACATGGTAAGCCGGTGAATATTAAAAATAGGAGTGTTTAAATGTCAATCACGTGTAAAGTTGAGGTCTCATAACCCAAAGTTCGCAGGTTCGAGTTCTACCCTCGCAATCACTAATTCATGACTGAAATCCCCTCTTTTACCCCCTACCCTACTTTTGAAAATAGCGTCGGCTAATTATTACTCTCTTTTACTGTATTATTCAGCTTAGTCGGTAGCGTAATTTAAAAGAACGTTGAGGAGAATATCAAATGAGACTCGAAGGTAAAGTTGCTCTAATAACTGGCGGGGCCAGAGGCCAAGGTGCAGCCGAGGCAAGGCTATTTGCCAAGGAGGGAGCAAAAGTAGTAATGGCGGATATTCTTGATGAAGAAGGTGAAAAGCTGGAAGCAGAGCTTTCAGAACTTGGTGCTGAATGCTTCTATACTCACTTAGATGTATCTGACTCTGAAAATTGGGAAAAGGCTGTTGAAACTGTAGTAGCCCGATTCGGGAAAATAGACATACTTGTGAATAATGCGGGCATTGCAGTATGGGGCACCAATGACGATACAACTGAAGAAATTTGGGATACCGTTATGGATGTAAACGCAAAAGGTGTATTTTTAGGTACGAAACATGTAATCCCTGAGATGAAAAAGTCGGGTGGCGGCTCAATCATCAACATATCGTCTATCTCTGGCCTAGTTGGCCAACCAACTATACAGCCAGTCTACAACGCCTCAAAAGGCGCAGTCAGAATATTCACGAAGTCCACAGCCGTTCAGTACGGCAGGTACGGAATCAGAGCTAATTCCATTCATCCGGGTGCCATAGACACCGATATGATTTCTCATAGAATACAGGGTGAAGAAAGTAAAAATAGGATAAAAAACACTGTCCCACTTCAACGAGTTGCAAAGCCTATCGAAATCGCCTACGGAGCTTTGTTTTTGGCTTCAGAAGAATCTTCGTACATGACGGGCAGTGAGATGGTAATAGACGGTGGAGTTACCGCTGGGGCTCCTAATACAAGCGCCAATTCATAAAAGTTGGAACTATTCCAAAAAGACATGTGTTTGTTTTACTTGAGATGTGTCAGCCAGAATTAAATGCGGCATATTCACAGCTTTTGGGTAGTAAGGAATCTTATGTACGTTATCGATATTTCGAGTTTGAAAAAAGAGGGTGAGTTTGGGTCTAAAGAGTGGGGAGAGGCCTGCGCCGCTGCGGCTATAAAAATTCTCAAGGCGGCTGACCTGCCTGCTGATTTTGAATGGGCCTTTACTGAACGGTATACCCATCCTCCAGACCGCCTGATGAAAGATGGGCGCACACAGTGTGGTTATTACATAATGGTGAAGAACGGTGAAATAACTGGCGGTGATGGCGAGCCGGAGGAAGCACTTGCGATCCGTGGATTTCATATCCGAGCACGCTGGGCTGCATTGTGTAACCAGTCTGGTGCCTTTTATGGTGCTGCAGGCAAGTTAAAGCGCGGTGAGGATGAAGTTGCAATGCGTGAGGCAATTGAGAGATATCTTGGGCGTGAGGACGCATACGGTGAACTGCAACCGTCAGAGCGTTATTTCCCGGAAACTGTCCGTGGTCCCTTGATGGCCGGGGAAGAGGAAGGCAATGGACTTCACAATATAGCGGCCTCTATGCAGACCTCATCTCCGGAGTTTATTGATTTTCCAGTCACAGAGATGCTAGTTCCTATTTTTGATGAGATGAGCGAAGAGCAAAAGAAGTCATTTATCAAACTGCTTGGTATCGACATCTAATCTTTCTTTTCTCAACTATCTCCCTACCATGTTTATAGGTCTTAAGTAGGAATAATATCGAAGATTCTTATAGACGGAGTGTCTGAACATAAGGAAGCTATAGCGTCAATAGTTCCATCTTCAGTTCTAAACTGAAGATATTTTTCGTAATGTTCTTTACTATCCCAGACTTCAGTAAAAATCCAATTATTTGGACTTTCTGTATTGTAAGTTAGGTCAATACCTTGGCATCCATCAAAAGCCCTGGTAGCTTTAAAGGCTTCTGTACAGATCGCTGTGAAGCCATCCCTTTCCCCTTCTTTTAGAGTACCCTCAAGTATCACACTTACTGTCATTTTAATCTCCTCTTTTATGCTCTTTTATACTAATTTAACCAAGACAGAGATACTAACATAGTCGCAGGTCGCGGATTATAGTCCTGTACTCCCAACTTAGCCGCTTTTTCCACCCATGCAATAGCATTCAAATTAATAAAATTTATTATCACCCTATCAAGTTTTAAAATAACTAATTACATTCGATATCGTCCATGCAGTTCCAGCCAACAATTGTAAATAATCCCCTAGAGCAAATGCACCATAAACAAAAACTGAAGCCACCCAGGAGGTACTGGCAATCAATTGGCATAACCAAAGTGGGCTGAAATTAGATTCAAATTTTCTATCTTTAATCAACATTCGCACTCCTCATTGCAGCCTTCTAAGTCATCCAAATAAAGCCCATCGCCGCGATATTGGTCTAAAAATGATGTGTCCATACCTAATTTTCCACCAATGGCATTAGCGACAACCCCAAATCTCTGTCTGTACTTATAAATAAAACAAAAAATGAGATTCTCATGACGCACTTGCGGACCAACAAGAAATAATCCTGGAGTCTTTATCGATTCATCATGCTCGTTTAATAAGCAGTAAGATTCACTTTCGTCCCAATCAAACAAATTTTTTACCATGACCAAACTACTTTCAAATCCTGTGGCCAAAATAGGTGCCGTTACGCTTTGATATGGCGATGATTTACCTTCCACATAGATTGAGTATTTCTCATCTTCTAATTTTATATTTTGAACCACCGATTCTCCGACGAGATCAATCCTTTCATGAAGCATTTCCTCCCCTAATCTATCTATGGTAAAGGGGGATAGATTTTCACTTGGATCAGTGGTTTTTATATCCCAGTTTGGATCACCTATTAGTACATGTGCTTTCTTACCAAGTCTGCTTAAATGAATTGCTGCGTCTATACCACTTTCATTACCACCAATGATATAAATCTCATCCCCTTCAATATGTTTCCAGGTTTTGACTTGGCTGTTATGCAAACACAATTGAGACCCTGAAAATGAATCTGTGTTCGGATATTGAAATTCTCCAGCCGCCCAAATCATAAAACGCGATTTGATTATCAGGCCTTCACTCGTATGAATAGTGAAACATTCCTGAGAATAGATGACCTCCTCAACATTTGTATACTCTTTGATTGGCAATTCAAAATGGTCTGATATTAACCTTAAATATCTTGCATACCTCTCCCCACTCGGATGCTCTGTATCAAGGGAATATGCCGGGGAAGTGCCAGATGCGACAGAATTTAGATCAATATGGCCCCAAGAGTTAGTTGTGAATGAAGGAGTGATAAACCGCATTTCTTTTGGCCATTTATCAAAAGAAGCTCCCACATTTTCTCTTTCAAGAACAACCATATTTTCTACACCAAAATCCTTCAACATGGCCGCAATTCCGATCCCTGCCGCACCAGCCCCGACAATAACAACGTCATAATTTTCCATTTTTTCTCCAATGAGTTGGCTGGAAACAAACAATTCAAAGATAATTTATCTAATAACCTTGAGCGTAATTCCCATTAATATCTTTTCTTTTTGATACTTAGTCTCATAAAATAGGGTTTAATGAGTACATATTTTATTTTCATATAACTTTTTATTGAGACTGAGTATCATTTATGACTAATATTTTAGGGTCGATTTGGAACCCATGTCAATCCATCCTACATTTTTCCATTACCTCCGCATATTGCCTCTCAAAGGCATAATGTTTTCCTTCCATCCTGCATACTGGGAACACAAGTAAATAAGGCCACATTAAGGATGAAAAGATTGTATGAAAGTCAGTAAATTAAAATTTGGGAACTCTAACTCAACTGCATGGACTTAAGGGCAATGCGGACAGAATGAAACAATTTCAATTTAGCAAAATGCGTGAAAGTTCCCTGTAGAGTCAAATATAGCACTCAGCCAATTTTTACAGTATTTTCTTCTTCCAAATTACTCGTAGCATGCGGATAAATGTCTATAATGAGTTGCGCAATCCATGAGGAGGAAATATGGGCATTTTGGTACAGCGGGAATTCACCGTCGCTGGAGACCACAGACAGGAATTTGAACGTCAGAGTCGTCTAGGGACATGGGTAAAAATGCGACACAACGGCGCACAGATGATCGCCTTTGGTGGCTGGGCATTCGGTGGTCACGGTGACGTGGTGGTCACTCATTCGGCCTATGCGGATTTCAATCATTGGACCGCAACGCGACCTTGGGGAGCATTCACAACAGATCCTGAACGTGCCAAAGAAACCCAGCACATCAGTCCAATATTCGCTGGTCGTGCACGGCTCATTGACCACTCACGTACAACTATCATCGAATACAACAACGAGTTGTCCGAACCGACACCTTTCTACCGTAATAGCGGAGATGAGTTGGCCTCCCTCCCGCTGACCTATGGGCCTCAATCGATCCTAGCAGAATGCCGTTACCGGCTTCACCCTGGGTCAGAGATAGAGTTTCAAAAGCTGTCTGAGGAGACGCTTTGGCCCTCACTGTTAGCCCACGATGCACGAATGGTCTTGTACGGTAAGGACCTGCTGAGGTCAGCGGACGAAGTAGTGGAGCTAGTGGCCTACCGTTCCATTAGCGATTGGCATCAACTGTTGACTTCAACCGGTAAAACTAAGCAGGTGGCTGATAGGCGACAGGCACTTATTGCAGACAAGCAAACGCGTCTCCTCATGATCCAGACAGATTTTGGAGAAAGAGTCTAAAGAAAAAATGATAATTAGATAACTTCACGGGAGAAAATACTTCTAACAAGGAGCTAACATGAGTGGAAAAATAGATAAGCAAAATCCGATATCAGAGGAAATTATTCAGCGATACAAGGAGGTTGCAGTATCTACAGTTTTTGGAGGACTCTCAGCCTTGGGTTACCTGCCTTGTTTTATGAGAGGTGTAAGGGCATTTACACCCGGTAATCATTTAGTCGGAACTGCTAGGACGCTAAGGTTTGTACCTCCCAGGCCTGATATAGCAGCGGAGGTTGGTATAGAAGGATCTGAATCTCCTGAATATCGTGCCATGGCTTCTTGTGAGAATGGAGAAGTTCTTGTATGTGATGCGATGGGAGTGAAATATGGTTCCATCGGAGGAGACGTCAAACTACTTCAATTAAAAATGGTAGGAGCTGCGGGGGTGGTAACTGATGGGGCTATTCGTGACTTAGATGTTGTTAAAACTTATGGCCTATCTGTTTTTGCACAAGAACGGACATTACCCGGCGGACAAATGGAAGGGATTATGCCATATGAAGAAAACGTGACAATTGCTTGTGGAGGAGTGGCAGTCAGACCAGGTGATCTAATTGTGGGTGACGATGATGGGGTATTAGTAGTCGCTCGCTCAATCGTAATGAAGGTCCTGGAATGGGCTGAGGATCATGAAAAATCCGAAGAATATATCAAAGAGCGGATTCAAACGGAGAATGTTAGCCCTGGCAAATATTACAATGCTGAAACCTTTAAACGTCTTAGTGAAGAACGAAGACAAACTTAAATATGAACTACAAATATTCGAATCTAAAATTCTGGGATTCCATTGTTCAAGATCATGTACAGTCAGAATTCTATGATGTGCCTGGCTTTCTCAAAGGTAAAACGTCGTTGGATTCGTTGGAATTGGAACTAGTGGGCGATGTCAAAGGCCAAACACTGTTGCACCTGCAATGCCACTTTGGACTCTCTACCCTATCATGGGCTAGATTGGGTGCGATTGCCACTGGAGTTGATTTTTCTCCTGCCGCAATTACAGCCGCAAATGAACTATCCCGAAAATCTGGGATTCATGCAAGGTTCGTTGAATCCAACATATACAATCTTTCAAGTAATTTGGTCGATGAATATGACATAGTGTTTGCCTCATATGGCGTTCTATGTTGGCTTCCAGATCTTACAGAATGGGCAAAAGAAATCGCGCACTGTATGAAAAAAGGAGGAAGATTCCATCTGGTGGAATATCATCCCCTTATGACTTCTCTTGATTCCGGCGACGGAAAAGACGTTGTCGTCAGAAATTCCTATTTTAATGAGGGAGTCGAAATTTTCGAGGCTGAAGGATCTTATGCCACTCCAGAGAGCTCTATCAAAAACTCCACTTATGAATGGAGTCACTCTATTGGCGAAGTCATAACAGCACTACTTGAAGCGGGTCTTAACATAGATAATTTTGCAGAATATCCATATGCAACAGATGGTGGATTTGTCAGTTATTTAAGCAAAAGCGAAGACGGTAAGTGGAGAGTTCCAGGCCATAAATGGGGAGTTCCGCTATCTTATTCCTTGTCAGCATCTAAGACATAATCTGAACTGATGTATGAAGAGAATTGGTTGTATTATTAGTTAAATTAAAGACGGGATTTACTCACTAAATCCTGATAACTGTGCCGATAACCAGAATTTATTAATGTGGACTAGAAAATGCGATCGATGCAAATGCCTAATGCCGAGAAAGTATTATTGGAAATTTGGGGCCTGTTGCGTGAGATAAACGTTACTTTCTTTCTAAGACACGGCACATGTCTGGGTGCAGTCAGAGATGGAGAGTTAATACCATGGGATGACGATATAGATATTGGCTCAATTATTGGTATGCACAACCTGGATGAATCGACGATTTATAAAGCAGTTCAAAAATTTGAGTCAGCAGATTTCGAAGTAAAGGTATTAGAGACAGATTTTCATATCGGGGTAGAACTTTCTAAATATAGTATCCCCATAGATTGGACCTGCTATAGAGTTCATGAAGAAAGTATTCTTCAATACCCCGGGGTAAAAATCCCTGTTCACCTCTATGAATCCTTGGGCTCTGTTCCACTATTGGGAAAGACTTTCTTTGTCCCGAATCCCCCCGAAGAATATTTAACTCTGAAATATGGTCCCAATTGGAGAGTTCCAAAGCAACGAGGATTTGAAGCAGACATCATAGATTCAATCCCCCAATCAATAAATCTTTCACACTCTTCTATTTTCACCAAGGTTCGCAAATTTTTCTTTCCCGAAAAGCACCTCACTCAAATCAAGGTACTATCCTCCAATTTACAGCCTATTCCCAATATAGAAGTAACTGTTGTTGGTATTGGTAAACAAAACACAGATGATCACGGCAATGCTGTGTTTAGCCTTTCAAATGAAGACTATTATGCCGTGGATATAGGTAGTGGCGAATTAAGGGAAATTTTGTATGAAGAAATTTTGAAGCCAGGCAAAAATTACTCTTATGTACAGGATGCAGATGAAAGGCAAGGCAGAATTCATGTACTTCATGAAAGGGCCTAATCATCAAGCCCCATGACAACAAAGAAATTGAGAAACTTGAATTTGGGAGATCAATGATGACACGAGTTTATGTGGATATGGTTGCTGATCTATTTCATTACGGCCACGCGAATTTTCTTAAACAGGCTAGACAATATGGCAATCACTTGATTGTTGGAATTCATTCCGACGAAGTCGTAGAAGGGTACAAACGCTCCCCTATAATGAGTATGAAAGAGAGGGTCGACACGGTATCCTCCTGTCGGTATGTTGACGAAGTAGTTCCAAATGCCCCACTAGTAATTGATCAAGAATGGCTGAATACTCATCGAATAGATTTAGTGGTTCATGGTGACGATTTTTCGGAAGAAATGGAACAGTTATGTTACAAAATACCAATCGATATGGGTATTTTCCGCTTAGTGTCATATACCTCAGAAATTTCTACGACTGATATTATCCAAAGAATAAAAAATATCTGAGAAGAACTAGGCGCTGTCCCTTCCCATTAACTAAATTAATATTTACAACAATTTTAAAAACATTCCACTAACCTACTTTAGGCATTTAACGTGAGTACAATCCCAAAAAGAAACAGCATTCCGATAGTCGCCCCAACACCAACACCTTTTGACAGTAATGACAAACCTGACCTGCAACTTCTGGAAAAAAATGTGTTGCAATGGCTTGATACAGAACTGAGTGGTTTCGTTGTCGGATCCTACGGTGGAGAAGAATTTCATCTCTCACAAACAGAAAAAACAGAAATTATTAAAACAGTATCTCAGGCACATGGTGGAGAAAAATTTGTCATAGCGGGAATCGACACATTATCCCCGACGGTAGCTTCTCAGCAGGCAGACGAATATGCCAAACTTGGTGCAGATATGGTCAGAGTCAGAATCCCCAAAATTCAGTATAGTCCAGGGGCTCAATCAGTTGTTGATTTTTTTGAAATTGTGACTCGAAACAGCCCTATTCCTGTCATCCCAATTCATCAGCCAAAACTTCCCATGGATTTGGATGCCACGCCAGAGGAAATTGCTGAAATAACCGATCTAGAAAATATATACGCCTACATAATTTCTTTAAACTTTCGATGGGAAAGCAGGTTGCCTTCATTAATAAACCCGAAAGTCCAACTGTGGACTTGCAATGGAAGCTTATTGATGCCGGGGGCAACCATAGGAGCAGACGGCGCTTGTCTATTTTTCGCAAATTGGGCCCCAGGCTTATGCCGCGAAGTAATTTCTCTAGTGAAATCTGGACAGTTTCACCAAGCACAAATAATTCAAAAATCGCTCATCCACGCAGACTACATTGGAATGACTAAAGGAGTTGCTGCCCTCAAAGCAGGATTGAACCTGCTTGGATTCAAAGCTACGAAACCCCGGAAACCTACTCCCGAATTATCTTCAGCCGAAGTAAAAGAGTTAAGGGAGGCTTTTGTTGAGGCATCAATACTATAGGTGAAGATTCTTGTTGCTCGCAGGTTGTCTCTACTGAACAATAACTAACCATCGCTCAGTAGAGACCCCAAATAACTTTATTAAGAACCCATCTCTTTACTTAAACCTCTCGAAAATATTAACCGGCAACAACACAGCATCCACTACGTGAATAACTCCGTTAGATGCAGCAATATCGGTAATTACGACGTTTGACTCGTCTACCATGACGGACTCTCCCATCACAGAAATACTGACTTCCTGGCCTTGAAGTGTTGCAGCGGAATCAAGTGCTACCACATCAGCGGCAAGAACAGTCCCACTGACAACGTGGTATAACAATACGTCTTTCAATGCCGGTACATCAGCTAGCAGCGAATCCAGCGTCCCTTCCGGAAGCTTGGCAAATGCCTCATCGGTTGGGGCAAAAACCGTAAACTCCCCTTCTCCACTAAGGACCGAATCAAGCTCGGCTGCCTGCAAGGCCGTTACCAAAGTGCCAAATCTCCCATCTGCAACCGCCACATCTACTATGGTGTTCGACACCATTGGTGCCTCCGGCAACAACACAGCATCCACTACGTGAATAACTCCGTTAGATGCAGCAATATCGGTAATTACGACGTTTGACTCGTCTACCATGACGGACTCTCCCATCACAGAAATACTGACTTCCTGGCCTTGAAGTGTTGCAGCGGAATCAAGTGCTACCACATCAGCGGCAAGAACAGTCCCACTGACAACGTGGTATAACAATACGTCTTTCAATGCCGGTACATCAGCTAGCAGCGAATCCAGCGTCCCTTCCGGAAGCTTGGCAAATGCCTCATCGGTTGGGGCAAAAACCGTAAACTCCCCTTCTCCACTAAGGACCGAATCAAGCTCGGCTGCCTGCAAGGCCGTTACCAAAGTGCCAAATCTCCCATCTGCAACCGCCACATCTACTATGGTGTTCGACACCATTGGTGCCTCCGGCACTGAAACATCGGGCGCTGGCATACTGGCCGGCGCCGTAGCTTCCGATTCAGATTCTTTTTCATCTGACCCGCAGGCCACAAACAGTAAAAAGACTGCCGAGAGAGCGAATCCCAATACCAAAAAGTTCCTCGATAAATTTATAGCTCGCATTCTGTTTCTCCAATAATATTTGTAGTTACATACATTTTGATATTCCTAGGTGTACTTCAATGCATATATATAACTTATAGTACACAGTAGTGTGCTGTCAAATACAATTTATGGAGCTAGTGTGAAGGCTGGTATTAGAATCAGATACTCGCTAAGCACCTATTGAAAATAGTGATCGCAGTCTATTTGTGCCAAAATTCACCTAAATTTGCCAAGGAGTAAATCATGAGTATGGAATACATTTCGCTTATCTCACAATCAGCCACGGGGTTAGCCACCTTAGCAGTCGCGGTTTTCCTAGCATCTCAACTGCGTCTTCAGCATAAGGATTCTATAACTGGTCTTGGAGTCGGTATGACCCAAGCTTTAGCAGAACTCACTGAGGTTATGATCAAAGATTCCGAATTTGCAGACATATTTCTGCGTGGCATTGAAGGAGATCCAAACCTTTCTAAGTTAGAAACACATCGTTTCAACTTATATCTCATAAATTATTTTGCCCAGGCGCAAGAGATTTGGTCTTACAACAGCCAAAGCGATAAAGCTAAAACTTATGCTAGCACGATGATAAATTCAGGACCGGGGGTGTTAAATTGGCTCGATAGCATTGGAAAAGTTGTACTACAGCCAGGCTTTTTTGAGTTTGTCAGAGGTTTTGCGGAACCTCAAAATTGAATCAACAAATAGCCGAGGATATAGTTAGCAAACCCAAGTATATACACCTTCACTAGGGTAATCGTATAAGAACAGTGGAGTCCTTATACCGGCACCATCTTATCTTCGGTCAACAACTCATCAAATTCTACCCAAGTATCTTCAGTCAGTTTTAAGATTTCCAAGTAAATTTTAACAGCCTCTGAAGGCAATTTATTTGAGCCTCTAAATGGTGACTCTAAGGCATCTTCAGTCCACTGAAGGACAACTCTGCCTTTTTCACCCGGTGTTGTACTGGCATTGAAATAAACTGAAAATTCTCCTCGCTGCCCCTCTTTCTGATAAATTTCAGAAGCCTTATAGGCCAACGTCGCCACCTTCAGAGTATTACCCGGTTTTGATTGAAATATTCTTTTTACGTGATACATACAAAGCTCCCTCAAATACAACAATACACTTAGAGTAATTTACGGACCGGATCATTTTTACTTCAATATTGTCTAGATTGGAAAGCTAGCCCGCAGCCGCTACTTCAGCCCAGTCAATTTCATTTACCTCCATTGGATCGCAAGTAATCATAGATAACATTTCATCACCCAATGTTGTTGAAATATCCTCAGGATTGCTAGCTTCCCATAAACACACGAATGTATCTGTGTTGCCATATGGAATAGGGTCCCAACTTTTCAAACATTTTGCTGGAGTCTGCCCGGAAGACATCGCTTTTGCAAATTCTATGGTGTCGGGTCCAGCCATAGCCTCCGAAAACTGTTCAGAATCTATTTTCAGCGCATGGACTACTATATATAAAGACATTATGGATTCTCCTTTACTCTACTAATTAAGTCTTAAGTTTTTTATATTATTATCTGTTTAAAAGCAAGAGGCACACAAAATGAAAGCTTATTGGCTATGCGAGTGATTTGGTTGAGTTTGGAGATAACCAAAAGATAATCTCGGGTAATGTAAGGAATATGTCGAAGGCCTATTTATCACCCCACGTAGGAGGTCGTTTTTCAATGAAGGCTCCAATACCTTCCTTAGCATCCTCTTTAAGCAAGTTTTCCACCATAACTTTGGAAGTGTATTCATAAGCTGAAGATAAATCTAAATCAGATTGACCGTAAAAAGCACTCTTACCAATAGAAATTGTCATAGACGATTTACTAGCAATTTTGTTGGCCAAAACCATCGTCTCTTTGGTTAATTCTGTTACCGGAAAGTAACTATTTATAAGTCCGATCTCTTTTGCTTTTCCTGCATCAATCATGTCTCCAGTCAAAAGCATTTCCATCGCATGTTTCTTACTTACATTTCGAGATAATGCAACCATAGGGGTCGAACAAAACAAGCCAATATTTACACCTGGTGTAGCAAATTGTGCTGAATCTGAAGCCGTCGCGAGGTCACAACTAGCAACCAGTTGACAACCTGCTGCAGTAGCTATCCCTGGTACTTCAGCAATTACAGGTTTAGGGCAAGAAACAATTAATTTCATTAATAACGAACAGGTATCAAATAATTTTTCAAAATATTCTTGTCCAGAGTCATTTTGATTTCTAACTTGAGTTATTTTTTTCAAATCGTGGCCAGCACTGAAAACAGGACCATTAGAAGCTATAACAATAACTCTAATGAAATCACTAGAAGAAGCTTTTGTTATCTCTTCAATCAAAGATTTCATCATACCCTCTGACAAGGCATTTCTAGTCCTTTGATCGTCCATTGTGAGGCGTAATACCCCTTCATCAGTCTGCTTAACATGCAATATGTTGGCGCCATCTACCATAATAATTCAACCACCAATTAGTTCCTTTTACCCGTCCGGATACTCCAAACACCAGGGGCCAAATATGGTTTGGCCAATTCCATTTTGGGACATCGGTTCATAACAACTTTTAGCCCCGCGCTTTCAGCAAGGGCCGCTGCTTCCTCATTAATAATATCCAACTGAGTCCATAATATTTTGGCTCCTATTTCTATAGCCTCCTTGGTGACAGGCATAATAGCATCGCTAGAACGAAAAACATCCACCATGTCTATAGGTTCATCTATGGATTTCAAATCAGCGTGAAAGGATAGTCCCAGAATATCATTGCCAACCTCATTAGGGTTCACAGGTATTACTCTATATCCGTAATCTATCAGTCTTTCAACAACTTTATAACTGTCACGGTGAGATTTCGGGCTGGCTCCTACCACTGCGATCGAATTAACTTCAGAAAGTATTCCTTGCAGGTATTCATCAGAATAGTCGTCGATCATTTCGGTTCACTCGTTATTTGAGCCGCTATCTAAAAAAGTGGTCTTTAAATTTATGCCAAATCCAAACTAAGCAATTTAGCAAATTCTTTATACAGGACTATGGGCCGTGACACTTCTTATACTTCATTCCACTTCCACAAGGACATTTTTCGTTTCGCCCAATTTTGCCTGAAGCATTTATCTTTATCCGGTTAGACTCTTGGCATTTTGCGCAAGTGCACGCAACAGGATGTTCTTTGTGCCAGTTTGTGCGGGAAGTCAATTTTTTTCCTATTAAATTCTACTTAGTAGAATCAGGTCATGGTTTTTCATAACATTATCACATACTATAGTCCGATAATTTGAATGCAATAACTGGAGATTGAATTGCCAGGTCCATTAGATGGAATAAAAATTATTGAGTTTACCCAGATAATAGCTGCACCGTTTGGCGGGATGCTACTCGCTGACATGGGGGCTGAAATTATCAAGGTTGAACCTCTGGAAGGAGAGCCCTGGAGACTTCACACTGAATTTATCCCAAAAGAGAGTAAAACTTTCATAGGTTTAAATCGAGGTAAGAAAAGCCTCCCTTTAGATCTCCAAAGCCCAGAGGGTTTAGAAATAGCTCAAAAACTAGTAGCCGATGCAGATGTTGTGATCATCAACGCAAGGCCTGACGTACCAAAAAATCTCGGCATCGACTATGAAACACTATCTCAAATTAATCCGAAAATAATCTATTGCGACAATACTGCATTTGGCCGAAGAGGGCCTCATGGATACAGGCCGGGGTATGACTTGATCGTGCAGGCTATGAGTGGCCTATTGGCAGCCGATAACAAGGTCGTTGACGGAGTACCTCAACAAGTCACGGCCACAGCCGTCGCTGACTACACCACAGGGGTTGCTATTGCCTGGGGTGTTAGTGCAGCTTTGTTTTCCAGGGAAAAAACCGGCAAAGGGCAAAAGATAGACACCACATTGCTTTCTACCTCCCTTCTAATTCAAGGTGGATTTATGGAATTAGAAGATCATGGAAAAGATGAAAAGGATGAACTTGTGGAAACCTTAGGTGCACTTCGGGAAGCAGGACTACCTTACACAAGCTTGCTAGAACAGCAACAGGTGTATTCCCCTTTTAATACAGCGTTCCGGATTTATTACACCACATACCAAACATCCAACGATGTCATTGCTATTGCCTGTCTAAGTAATAGATTAAGAAAAAAAGCTGCTGATGCTATTGGCGTAATAGACCCAAGATTCTCAGATGACTTCGATCCCGACGATCCTGATTCAATCGACGCAATTGAATCATTGTCTGAACAGATTAAAAGCATCTTAATAACTAAAACCTGCCAAGAGTGGCTTGCAATTTTTGATGATGCAGGAGTGCCCGCTGGGCCTGTGAGGTTCATACAAGAGTTAACCGATGACGAACAAGTAATTGCTAATGACATGGTGGTTGAGGTTAACCATTCCCTTGCTGGAAAGGTAAGAATGGCGGGACCGATGATTCAGATGAGTGAGACCCCCCTTGAAGCCAAATCCGCCTCTCCAGCCTTAGGAGAACACACCGATCAAATTATGCTGGAACTGGGATATTCTGAAGAAGAAATTACTGACCTGAGGTCGCGAAATATCACGCTTTGAGCACCTGGCACGTGATTACCTTACAACAAACGTATATTTTCCCGTTGAAGCATTCGGTGCCTACAATATATAATTCCGGAGGCTCCCTTCAGGGGACCTTCATTTACACAAGGAGTATATAAGGATCAAATGACCTACATTATTGCTGAACCATGTATCGATGTTTTGGATAGAGCTTGCATTGACGTCTGCCCAGTCGATTGCATTTATGAAGCGGAAGAACACAGCATGTTACTAATCAACCCGGAAGAGTGCATCGATTGCGCGGCCTGCGAGCCTGTCTGCCCGGTAACAGCCATCTTCGCTGAGGATGATGTCCCAGCAGATTGGGATAAGTTTACAGACTTAAATTACGAATACTTCGGCCAGCAGAGATAAAACAACATGGTCTAAAAGGCCTTACGAAAAAAATACTGCGCCAATTACCCTACATAAATGTCTGATATGGATAACAGTGTCTGAGGGTAAGGTTTTCCTAAAAGGGTAAAACCCGTTAAGGTTCTATTCACGTCAATTTAACAATTTCGGAGATGTACTCCTATGACTGGAAATACTAATTCCTCAGATTTAATCTCAAAACAGATCCTACAGACACCATCAGGGAACTACACGTACTACCCCATTAAATCCGTCCAAAATGCGGGATTGATGGACATAGATAAAACTCCATATTCAATAAGAGTTTTACTTGAAAACGTGATACGCAATGCTGATGGTGGACCGGCCACCGAAGATCATATAAAACTAGTCTCCTCATGGAGACCTAACAACAAACCAAGCAGTGAATTCCCTTACATGCCTGGCAGGGTATTACTTCAGGACTTCACAGGTGTTCCAGTAGCAGTTGATATAGCAGCGATGAGAGATGCTGTGAGTGAACTGGGAGGCGATGCATCCATAATAAATCCGATCGTCCGGTCAGATATGGTAATCGATCATTCAGTTCAAGTGGATCATTTCTCTACCCCCAATGCTCTCAACTTAAATATAGAAATGGAATTTGACCGAAACACGGAAAGATACCAGCTCCTTAAATGGGCACAAAATGCCTTTGATAATTTTAAAATAGTTCCACCTGGTACCGGTATAGTCCACCAGGTAAATCTAGAATATCTTGCAGAAGTAGTTTTAAGCGAAGACGACGTAGTCAACCCGTTGGCATTCCTTGACACATGTGTAGGAACCGATTCCCATACAACCATGGTGAACGGTTTAGGTGTCCTTGGATGGGGAGTCGGAGGTATTGAGGCGGAAGCCGTTATGCTGGGCCAACCTTATTACATGGTGGTTCCTGAAGTAGTGGGAGTCAAGCTCACCGGTACTTTGCCAAATGGTTCTACTGCTACTGATCTAGTTTTATCCATCGTTGAGATGCTGAGATCTGTTGGGGTTGTTGAAAAGTTTGTTGAATTTTACGGGCCAGGACTCAAAGAATTAACCCTCGCGGACCGAGCAACAATAGCAAACATGGCTCCTGAATACGGAGCGACTTGCGGGTTCTTTCCAGTAGACCATCAAACCTTGAGATACCTTAAGGACACAGGCCGTGAGCAATCGGTTGTTGACCTAGTTGAAGAGTACTCCAAAGAAAATAATTTTTATTACGATGAGACAAGCGAACCTGAATACAGTACCCAGCTAGATTTTGATATATCCAAAGTCATACCCTCAATGGCGGGCCCTAAACGTCCACAAGATAAGATCTCTCTAGAAAACATTTCAGAAAATTTTTCTGACTCTTTTTCTGACTCATCAGGAAGAACTCACACTATAGAAATAAACGACGAAAAAGTAGAGTTCGGCGACGCAGCGGTAGCTATAGCAGCCATCACTAGTTGTACCAACACATCGAATCCTTCAGTCATGGTTGGTGCCGGCCTGCTGGCACGAAATGCAAGACAAAAAGGGCTGGCACGAAAACCTTGGGTGAAATCGAGCCTTGCACCCGGTTCCACGGTCGTGACTCGCTATCTCGAGTCGGCTGGATTAAACCAAGACTTAGATTATCTAGGTTTCAATACAGTCGGTTACGGCTGTACAACTTGCATCGGAAATTCCGGGCCATTACCACAACCAGTTGCTGAAGTAGTTTCTGACAACGACCTCACTGTCGCTGCAGTGCTAAGCGGAAACAGGAATTTCGAAGGGAGAGTGCACCCTCAAGTCAAAGCAAACTATCTGGCATCCCCGATGTTGGTTGTAGCCTATGCTCTGGCTGGACGGGTGGATGTTAACTTAATAGAAGACCCAATAGGACACGACAAATCAGGTGCCGAGGTTTTCCTTAAAGATATATGGCCCTCCCAAGAAGACATCGCAAATACAATATCTTCATGTTTGACTCCAGAAATGTTTCAGGAGCAATATAATGAAGTCGTTAACGGACCAAAGGAATGGCAAGAATTAGAAACATCATCCAGTTTAAATTTCAGCTGGGAAAAAGAGTCAACATACATTCAAAAGCCACCTTATTTTGACAACTTTTCCGAAAACCCTTCAGAACGTTCAGAGATCGCAGATGCGAGAGTTCTGGTTTACCTAGAGGATTCTGTAACCACCGATCATATTTCACCGGCCGGGTCGATTCCCCCAAGCGCCCCAGCTGGACAATTTTTACTAGGCAACGATGTACCGCGCAGAGAATACAACTCATTTGGTTCCAGAAGAGGTAATCATGATGTAATGGTACGGGGAACATTTGCCAATATTAGGCTCAGAAATAGACTGACCCCAGAAATGGAGGGTGATTGGACCATTCACCAACCTTCCGAAGAAGTCATGCGAATCTATGACGCTTCTGAAAAATATAGGGGCGAAGAGGTCCCTTTGATAATCCTAGCCGGTAAAGAATATGGCACTGGTAGCTCGAGAGATTGGGCAGCCAAAGGACCTATGCTACTCGGTGTGAGAGCAGTAATAGCTGAAAGCTTTGAAAGAATACATAGGTCTAATCTGATTGGAATGGGAGTTCTGCCATTAGTGTTCACAGACGGCCAATCTGCCACATCACTTGGCCTTGACGGTACGGAAACATACGATCTTCTTGGCGTCGCAAATAGCGTAACTCCATCATCTACCATTGAAATAACAGCCACTTCAAAAAGTGGAAATGTGACTAAATTCAATGTCCTCGCTCGTATAGACACTGAAATTGAAAATGAATATTACCGACACGGAGGGCTCTTACCTTACGTACTTCGCCAGATGATGACTGAAAATTAAAATCAAATAATCCTGTCAAAATAAAAGCAGACCCGCCTATGCTACACTGAAGTCAGCCAGTAATTTTTCGAGCTGTTTTTTTAACTCTTGGTGCTCTTCCAACAACAATTCATAGTCTGAATTCAGTACTTTGTCGGCCTCAATGCCAGCTAACGACACAAGGTCAGCGTCTGAAGGATCCGCAACTTGAAATAGTGGAACCCCACTTTGTCTTTTGCCTATCAAATCGCCGGCACCGCGCATCCTTAAATCTTCATCAGCCAATCTAAATCCATCGTTTATTTTATGAAGGATGTCCATACGTTCTTTTGAGTCTGCACCTGGATTATCCGACATCAAAATACAGTAGCTTTGATGTTCCCCTCTACCTACTCTTCCTCTAAACTGGTGCAACTGTGAGAGACCAAATCTTTCGGCACCGTCTATCACCATAATACTTGCGTTGGGAATATCCACTCCTACCTCTATTACTGCCGTGGCAACAAGTATATGAATATCGCCAGACCTAAATTGTTCCATAACTAACTCTTTTTCAGGCAATTTCATTCTGCCGTGCAAGAGTCCTATTTTCATTTCAGGAAATATATCCCTAGACAAGGTCTCATATTCTTCTATAGCCGCTTTCGACTGTAAGGATTCAGATTCCTCAATCAAAGGACAAACAACAAAAGCCTGTCTCCCATCCAAAATTTCCTTCCTTATGAACCTATGAACTTCATCCCGTTTATCTTTATCATAAACATAAGTTTGCACAGGTTTTCTTCCAACAGGCATTTGATCTATGACTGACAAGTCTAGGTCACCAATCATTGTGAAATATAGAGATCTAGGGATCGGGGTAGCTGACATTAATAAAAGATGTGGCCTAGGTTCTAAGCGATCAAATACATTCTTCTGATTTACTCCAAACCTATGCTGTTCATCCACAACAAGTAAAGCCAAATTAGGAATGTCAACCGAGTCTTGGATTAGGGCGTGCGTACCAACAACAATATCAGCTTGGCCTGACCGAATAACCTCTTGGGTAAGAGCTTTCTCTCGATTGCGCAAACTTCCATTTAATAGAGCAATAGTCAATTTGTGTCCAGATCCTGATATCTCAGTTTCAACAACATTCGGTAACCCTTCTATCAAAGGTCTTGAATAAGAAGAGAAAAAATTTTGCAAAGTCATAAAATGCTGTTCTGACAAAACTTCCGTTGGTACCATCATGGCAGATTGATATCCATTTGATGCCGCTTGTATCATCCCTGCCAAGGCAACCAAAGTCTTACCGCTACCTACATCCCCTTGCAGCACTCGCCTCATCGGTATACCACTAGACAAATCATCGGAAATCTCACGCACGCACCTCGATTGAGCGGAGGTAAGCTTAAATGGTAACGTAGAAAAAAAATCGTCAAGTGACATTTGATTTTTGCTCAAGGCTATTCCGGAAACTTTATTTTTCCAATCAAGTTTTTTCTTGCGCATGAGTAGCTGAATCAAAAACAATTCATCAAAGGCTATTCTTCTACGAGCCCTACTAAAATCCTGGATATCTCTAGGATAATGATATCTGGCAACGGCTTTATGCAACGAATAAAGTCCGGTTCTGTGAAGTATTCTCTCTGGCATATATTCCGCCAATTGATCCACTGTAGCTTTGAGAGAACGATATATCTCTCTTCTTAGAGGCTTCATATTTATCCCTTGAGAAAGGGCGTATACGGGCACCAACCTTCCTGTGTGCAATCTTGTAACACCATTGACGATGCGTTCATATATAGGGTTTTTATATACAGGCCTGCCTCTTTCATATTCCACCTTCCCACTCAGCATTACTTTTTGGCCTATTTTGAGATCTGTAGCTATCCATGGCTGGCCAAAAAAGGTCACCTTAATTAGTCCAGTCGAGTCTGAAAATAGAACCTCAACTCGCTTCCTATTTTGAATTCCCTTAATCTCCAACGATTTAACTGTAACTAACGATGACTGGGTGGCACCATCCAAGAGATGGGCGATTTCCTTTACACTGGCAAAATCTTCATGACGTTCAGGGAAATAAAAAATTAAATCTTTTATAGTTTTTATCCCTAGAGTCTCTGATATTTTTTTTATCGGCCAGCCTCTACTATTTTTTTTTAATACCCCAATCGAGTCCGCCAAATTTATGGAGTCTTTAGTCGAACTATGAGATTTAACATTCAAGTCTCTTGCGATATTTTTCATGACTTCAGATACCGCTAAGGTTCGCTGCTCCTTATCCATGGTGGAATAATTTTTTAGCGGATCTAAGGTCTCCCCAGGAAACCATTGCATATTTGAAATTACGAAAGCCTCTATTCCGCCGATCACCGTAGAATCATCGAAATCAGAAGCCAATTCTTGTGTAAGAATTCTGGTCAAAGATTCTTTCTTACCATTATGTTTGGTCAACTTACTCATATCACCACAAAGAATTAATTTTGCAAAACAGAAATCAAGTAATCGTAATGAGGTTGATCACCCACATGAACTTCAATAATGTCTTCACTTAAATCTGGCAGGTTGGTTTTTAGTAGTTTTTCTAACCTTGGAACATCCTCATTAGTTAAGCCATTCCCTAGTAAAACTGTTATATGTTCTACACTTTTCTCCAGCTCTTCCTCCACCACCTTTACAAAAAGGTCATCCACGTTTTCAGCGTAGCCGTATAATTCTCCATTTATCATGGCTATAGGCTGCATGTGATCAACCTTCTGACCATTCATTTCAACCGCTCTTGACGACTTGAATATCGTTATGGTTTTGATCAGGGGTATCAAATTAACCATCATTTCCTTGTTTTTAAAAGCAGATTCGTATGGATCAAAATCCACAATGCATTCCAACCCTTCTGCCTGCGTTTCCGTCGGTAAAATCACTATATTTGAAATCACTAACTCAGCTGCCTGGTCAGCAGCCGGAATAACATTTTTGTCATTAGTTAAAAGAAGAATTGAGTCGGCCTCCACTTGTTCGACTGCTGAAACAATATCTGCCACACTGGGATTCATATCAACCCCACCATCAATAACCAGATCTACACCCAGATTCCTAGTTATCTCTGAAATTCCAGACCCGTTTACAATGGATATGAGCGCGGTCTGCCCTCTAAGGTCAATTTTAGAGGCCTTGTTTGTTCGTTCCGAAGATCCCAGTCTTTCTTTTGACTGCACCTCCATATTTTCCACTGAAACTGATGCGATGCTTCCTAACTCTACAGCTTTAGTCAGAACTGCTCCTGGATCAGTCGCGTGGATATGAATCCTATATGTAGGGATCTCCCCTATTATTACTGTAGATGTTCCCAAAGCTTGAAAAAGTGTTCCGATTGTTTCTGATTCTTGGTCAGTATCCAATATAAATTGAGTGCAATAGCCAAACTCATCTTCAGATCCAAAGTGATCAAATATGAGCTTCTCTACACCCGTACCATCCCCAGCTGGCCTGCGTAACATAATTGGAACCGTTGCAGGGTCGGTATCGGTAAGGAAAATAGCCATCCCTTCGAGTATAACTTCGATCCCATATCCACCGGAATCTACCACGCCACTGTCTTTAAGTATCGGAAGTAATTCAGGAGTCCTATCAACAGATCTTTGTGCTTCTTCTACAAGTAATTTGAATAAGTTTTTTAGAGATATCTCTTTCCCCTTAAGAGAATCAGCTCTGTTTGCTACATCTGAGAGTACCGTAAGCATTGTTCCTTCAGTTGGTTCAGCAACAGAATCAAACGCTTTGACCCGAGCATTCCCAATGGCTCCCGATATGATTTCAAGATCAACTTCAGACGTATGTACAGACAAATATTCAGCCAAGCCTCTAAATATCTGAGACAAAATGATTCCACTATTCCCTCTACCTTCATACAGTGCTGCTTGTGAAAGAAGATCTGTGAGTTCTCGTAGGTCAGCGTATTCTACTGTCCTCATTCTTGATTGAATTCCCTCTAATGTCCCGTACATATTAGTGCCTGTATCACCATCTGGCACCGGAAACACGTTAAGTGAATTTATGGCATCTACATGCCGTCTAAAAAAAATGACAGCGGAACTAAACATTCCCCAAAATATATCTGCTGCTGTTGCCTTAGAGTACATATATGAAGTTCCATAAGAAAAATATGCTGGAAGTATAATAACGGATATGGTATTTTTTAATGTGGATTTGTTCTAATTTTAAAGCATTTCAGCTGTTGCAAATCTGAAACAAATAGCTTGCTACCAATACGTTAAGGAAAGTGTCTAAAGGCGAAAAATGGCTACATGTGAAGCTCCAGATTGTAAAACTCAGGTCCGTACTGGCAACAATGTTAGCCATTCCAAGCGCCGAACACGTAGGACCTGGAGTCCAAATATTCAAAAGGCCACAATTGAAATTAATGGCCAAATGAAGAAAGTTAATTTGTGTACCCGATGCCTCCGAACTCAATACAAGGCAGCAATGAAGGATTGAGCTGCAGGTACACAGGCTTTCGGCTCATATTTGTTAGTTAGCTTCTGCGTTGACACTGCTTGTCACGGATTACTATCATTAGGGTAGGAAATGTCTGCGAAGCGAGGGCATTAATAAATTCACAGTATCGAGGTTCATTTGTATGGCTGAATACAGCAAAACCGAAGCAATGGATTGGGCAAGAGAAAACCTTCGTGGTCAATGGTCTACCTTAATGACACCCTTCACAGAGGCCGATGAAATAGATGAAGAAGGCTTGAGACGAGATATTCGACACGTAAAGGCCCTTGGCACAAAAGGTGCCGGATGCACCTGGGGCATGGGCGAATTCTGGACACTGACTAAAGAAGAAAGATTGAAAGTCTATGACATTGTTAGTGACGAGGCAGGAAGTGACTGGGCTATTGGCGCCCACGTGTCACACACATCTATGAAAGAAATGCTTGATTTGGCTAGCTATTCTGAACATGCTGGCTTCGACCTGCTTATAGTGGCGGCACCTTATTTCGCTACAAGGACTGAGGATCAAGTTATCGAATGGGTCAGTAAACTGGCAGAAAATACAAATCTTGCGATTATGTACTATAACTCCCCTCAATTTGGAACAGTTCTGGATGCCAATGGTTTGGACCGGGTCTGTGATATTCCCAACATAGTAGGAGTAAAAGAGGCAAGCTTCAACCCAGAACTTTCTGTGGACACCCACTTGAAAGTGGGTACTAAGGCAATCATCAGCACTCCGGATGAATGGATATTCCACAAAGGAAAGGAATTAGGGTTTGAGCAACAGGTAATGTTTGCGAACACCTCTGACTGGAGATTTGATACCCCAGACGCTAACTATTACGTTCAATACATCGATAAGGTAATGCAAGGCGATCTGGACAATGATTTTTATGATTCAAAAGTCAAACCAATTAAAGAAGTTTCAGACAAATGGTGGAAATACACTGTACAAAAGATGGGAGGAGCGTTACCAGCCTCATTATGTAAATACTGGGGTGAATTAATGGGAATGTCAGGAGGGCATGTTAGAGCTCCTCTAACTGACCTCACTGACGATGAAAAACAACAGCTTAGAGACGATATTGCAGCTGTAGCAAACACCTAAACCACAAAAATAGTACAAAAAATCAGACACAAGGAAGACAACAAATGATTCTAATGGTAAGTGTCCAAGATCTTTACGAAGCAAAGCAGGCTTTGAAAGGCGGGGCAGACATAGTAGATGTGAAAAAACTCCAAGAAGCCCTGGTCGGTTCTGCCCATCCAAACGTTGTAAAGCAAATCAGAGATGAAGTTCCTAGTGCTCACCACGCGAGTGTGACCCTCGGAGTTGTCCCAGACCAAATTGGTACCGTATCAATGGCTGTATATGCTGCCGGAACTCTAGATGCCACTTCAGTTAAAGTAGGGTTTATGGTCAGTGAATACAGTGTCGCCTTGGAAACATTATTGGCAGCTAAAGAAGCACTAGCAGGAACACAGACCAAGTTAATTGGATCACTTTTTGCAGACAACTTACTGTATGACGGAGGCATTGACCCAGACTTGATGGTAAAACTTGCAAAAGAAGGACAATGTGACGGATTTTTGATTGACACTCTAGTAAAAGATGGACGCAACCTTTTTGACTTCGTGCCAGAAGAACGTCTAAAGGAAATGGTTCTCGAAGGTAAGGAACTTGGTATGAGTACTGCCCTTTCCGGCCACCTTAAGATGAGTGATCTAGACGAGCTCTCAAGGGTGAACCCTGATATAGTCGGAGTCCGAGGTGCTGTTTGCCAAAAAGGTGACCGCGACTCCAGAGTTCACTGGGAATCAGTCGCTGATTTCAAAAAGCAACTGGACTTACGCCAAACGGGTGAGATAAATGTATATGGTGGAAATGGGGCGACGGAAAATAATGGATCGGATTGGATCATCATAGACGGCACGGGAAAGACTTGTGCAGGCATAATAGCTGCACTTAGTAAACAAATAAGCGAAGATACATCTTCATTTGTTGAAGTAATTATCCCCGACGTGCTTAACACCTATGACTTAATAGTCTGGGCAGAAAAAAACAGCCATGACATAGTGACCCAAAGAAAAGATTCCGAAGGTTCGCTGCGAATGTTGATTAAGCCCTAAAACTAGGGTTGACGCAAAAGGAAAAAAACACTCAGCAATATTTGTTGAGTGTTTTTTTATTATGCTAGGATTGAAACATTGTTATGGAATCAAATATTTATAACGTAGTCGGACTAATACGGGACATGGCATTCATTGTATGTCTTCCTTTGATTTGTGTTTTCTTAATTCTAACTATTAGAAAAATTAATCGATTACTAAATTCGTTAGCTAGAAATTCAGAAAACATGGAAAATATTACAGATACTATAACGGGCACATTTTCTGGAAATACAGGCTTTTTCGGTGGTTTCATAAAACTGCTCAGTTTAGTTGGTGGAATTCCGAGAAAAAAACACGGAAAAGGAGACGACTAATGTCTAAAGATAACGGCGGTGGGTTTTCAAGTGGTCTTATACTAGGAGCAATCATAGGGGCAGTTGCAGGAATACTTATGGCTCCTAAACCCGGTTCTGAAACAAGGTCAGAACTTATGGAGAAAAGTGACTATTGGAGGGAAAAGGCAGAACAACTTTCAGACTTGGTAGTAGACAGACTAGGTCCTACCTTGGAAGCCGTCCGAGAAAATGTTCCACCGACATTGGAAAATATGAAATCCCGAGTAGACCCACTTATTGAACAAGTCAACTCTAGATTTATTAACCCAGAGCCGCATTTACCAAATGAATCAGAATCAAACAATAGTACCAACATTGAAAACTCCGAGAAATCCACCTAGTTTATAAGGTGAATTTATATTTCACATTTGGGATATGAACCGAATATTTTCAGCATAGACACCTTGCTTGCCAAAGCGTCCAATGCCTCTTTCACTTCTAGTGTTTTCCTATGCCCATCAATGTCGACGAGGAAAACATAACGACCTAAACGTCTTTTGTTGGGTCTAGACTCAATTTTCACGAGGTTAATATTTCGCGACGCGAACTCGGTCAAAGACTCACTAAGTATACCTGGACTATCGCCATCAAACTCAAAACAAAGGGACGTCTTATCGTCAGACGTCATTTCATGATCATTATTTGACAAAACTACGAATCTGGTTTCATTGTTAGGATTATCTTCCACATTTTTCTTAAGCACGGTGGCCCCATATAAATTAGCCGATCGCTCACTTGAAATTGCAGCTGCACCTCGGTTCGCAGACAACATCTCTTCGACAGCTTTAGCATTACTTAAAGAAGCTACTAAATCGGCCTGAGGCAGATTATTTAACAGAAATTGCCTGCATTGCCCCAGGGACTGTGGATGAGAGTACACAGTTGTCACACTGCTGAGATCAATTTCTTCATGGGCCATCAAGTAATGATTAATTGGTACTATTACCTCGCCGCATATAGATAACAAAGAATCATGAATTAACAAATCCAAAGTGAAGGTAACCCCACCCTCTATACTATTTTCTATTGGAAGGACCCCCTGAAATGATTCGCCATCCTCTACCGATTTTGCCACGGCCGGTATCGATTCAAGCGGCAAAAGCTCATCTACATTGTTCCACTGCTCAGCAGCTTGTTCGCTGTAGGTACCAGGAGGGCCTAGATAAGCTATTTTCTTCACCATTGAATTCACAGGTCTTCCACTAGCATTGGGGCAACAAGACTTTGTATTTCTTCCGTAATTAGGTCAGCCAAATTCACAACTATATCTATCCCTAAAAGTCCAAGTAAATGAGCCTTATCCGGATCAGCACTGAGAGCTAAGGTCGTATCCACATTAAAATGGTGTTTAGCGATTTGGCAGGCCAACATATTGTCCTCATCAGAATTCAAAGTGGCAATTAAAAGATCAGCTCTCTGAGTGCCTGCTTTCTCTTGGCTTTCGACTCCTGTTCCATCTCCCAGCACTACTATCGAACCAAACAAATTATCCACAAATCTCTGTTTTTCTGAATCGTTATCAATCATTGTTACTTCTGCCCCGGATGCCATCAGCCACTCAGCTACTTTTATTCCTGTACTTCCACATCCTACAATTATCACGTACAAAGTCCACCTCTCATTAATCTAACCTCTCCCGAATGACATTCATGAGAAGGGCATCAGGGTTAATAACTTTTATACCAAGTCCATCATAAAGTGAAATTAACTCTGAGTCGTTAACTAAGCAGATCACCTCCGGTATGCGCATTAAATGGCGTGCCAATTGTCCACTCATAAGATTTACCGAAGGAATTTTAGTAGAAGCTATAAACAGATCTACATCCTGTACTCCTGCTTTCCTAAGAGAAGCTTCTTTGGTTCCGTCCCCAATTGATGTTACCACCCTAGAGTTTTCCACCAAGTTCGATGGCAGTACTGAAAATGAATCAGGATTCTTATCAATTACTATGACTATGTTACCTGACAGAGACAACTCTACCGCTATCTGCGATCCGTATGAACCACAACCTATGACAGCTACTCTTTTTAGTCTCTGTATAGAAGGATTCGCCTTATCTTCCTGCGTTTGAGCCATTTCCTAAAACCTATTATTCCTTTGTAGAACACATGATTACATCGCATTTGGTATTGTCAGTCACGTATTCACAAATGTTGTCGTACAAGTTATCAGAAATATTTTTGCTATGAGCTAAAATTATTGTATCGGCTCCAATGTTTTCTGACTGACTGAGGATAGCACTCCCTGAAAATCTTGCTTGTAGTATTTCTCCTTTTGATTTCACCTTAAACCTACTCATTACTTCTTCGATTTTGGATAAAGCTATCTCACCTTTCTCGGTTTCTGCAGGTACCTCCATGTCGATAGGAAGCTTCCTGTCCACTTCAATGACATAGAGTAAATTAACTTCAGATTTCATTTGTTTAGCTAATCGCGAAGCTGTTGTTGCCACATACTCATCAGCAGTGGAGCCAGTTATTATTGCAAGAATCATAGAAATTTCTCTTAACCGTAATTGGCAATCTAACTAAGTCTGTTCCAGGAGATCATCGGTTGAATCATCCAAGGTCTCCAAGTCACTATCAAGTGCCGCAACGATTACAAAATCTCCTGAGTCTACCTTTGAGTTCACAGGGGGATTCAAAGTTACTTTTCTTCCTTTGCACAATGCCACAGCGGTGATACCGTAGCTATCTCTACTGTTAGTGAAACCAATTTCTTCGAGTGTGGTACCTGATAAATTTTCTGGAACCCTATACCTACTAACTCCATAATTATTTGTTATCTCTAAATATTCCTCGACGCTGGCATTAAATAAGCTATGCGCAAGCCTGGTTCCCATCTCTTCTTCAGGTTGGATAACTCTATCAACGCCGATCCGCCTCAAGGTGTTAGCATGCAAGGAATCTCTAGCACGAGCCACTATTGTATTCACACCGATAGTTTTGAGTAACACACAGGCCATGACACTATCTGCAATATTGGTTTCTATGGTGATAATTGCAACATCATAGTCTTGTATGCCTAAGTCTCTGAGTGCACTCTCATTCGTGCATTCCGCCGAAACAGCGTAGGTACATTGTCCTAGCACAGACTGAACTCTTTCCTCGTCCTTATCTATGGCTAGGACATCGTGCCCAAGATTATAAAGGGTGCGGGTGGTACTCACGCCAAACCTCCCTAATCCTATCACTGCAACTTGTTTATTAGCCATGTAACTAACCTTTGCTGTCCATTTTATGCGCTAGCCAATTGTAACGGGTTCTGTAGCATATCGATATGGGCTAGCTTCCCTGTTGGGTACCATCCTAAGTCCAACTATAATCGGACCCACCCTGCCTACGAACATAGTGATAATTACTATGACCCGCCCAAGACCATTTAATTCTGATGTCGCTCCAGTGCTTAAACCCACTGTACCAAAAGCTGAAAATGATTCAAATGCCAAGTCGCGAACGAGTATATGGCTATTAGTCAAGGCTAGAAACAAGGTGCATAAGAAAACAAAAGCCAAGCAAATGAGCGTAACCGCATATGATCTCCGTACCGTAGACGGGGCAATTTCTCTGCCAAAAGCAGTGACATGAGCCCTCTCCCTAATCAAAGCCACAACACTAAGAATGATAATAAAAAAGGTTGTTACCTTAATCCCACCAGCTACGGACCCGGTAGCTCCACCAATGAACATTAAAAGAGACATAAACACGTCTGTCGCGGGCCGAGTATAGCCATAATCAATGGTTGAAAAACCAGCGGTTCTACCACTTATCCCTTCAAAAATAGAAACACCTATCTGAGAATTTATAGGCAAATCACCAATAGTTTCAGAATTGTTGCTTTCAGCAAAAAAGAAAAAGAGAGCCCCTATAATTATCAAACTCACCGTCATCAAAAGAACTATTTTACTTACTAATGAAAAAGTCCTAAATGAATTTTTGGTGGCTAGATCAGCAACAACCCAAAAGCTTAAAGAACCAAGAATTATCAACCACCCGATCACACTTAAAATTACGTAATCTTCCCTGAAGGCATGTAGGCCATCCGCATGATTCAAAATAATAAACCCCGCATTATTAAAACCTGATACTGCATGGAAAATTGCTTGCCAAGCTGCCTCACCAGGAGATTCTAAAAATAGAAATCTGGCGAATAAAGCAAAGAAACCTAATATCTGGATTGCTATAGCAACCACAACAATTGTCACACTCAACCGCTGAATTCCACCCATATTTTGACTGCCCAAGGTCTCCCTGATAAGTAATCTCTGAGCCATCGAAACTCTCTGTCCTAAGACGGCCAATAGAAATGCAGCCAACGTCATAAATCCCAGGCCACCGACAAACATAAGCACCAATATGATCGCCTGCCCAGTGGACGTCCAATGTGTTCCTGTGTCTACCACCACTAGCCCAGTCACAGTAACCGCAGAGGTGGCTGTAAACACTGACAGGACTGGATCACCCCATCCATCTCCATGGTGAGCGAATGGTGCAGAAAGAACAGCAGACCCAATTAATATCAATACTAGAAACACACCAACTAAAATAAGCGGAGATGAAAAGGTACGAGCATTCATACTTCTCTCGTCGACATTAAAAGTGACAGGAGATATTTCAGAACGCCTTGGCTTATTAACAAAAATGTTGCCGACGCGTTTATTGAACCTAGTATTCATTTAATTATTCTATGCGGGGTGTACGGTCGATAATGAAACTCTTGGTTGAGGTTGGAAACTAGCCTCTAATTATACCAGTCAGTCACAACTTGGCTTCACAGGAAGCTAATTCTTTATAAGTTGCCGATAAATGTAGCTAAGTTTTGCTTGTTTAGAACTTCTAGGCAATTTTATTCTTAATCGACATTTTTCAGAAATATCAGGAGTTAATAAAATTGAGGGCACCTAAAAGCTTTCACCTACCACATCCTGATATTCATTTACCTCATTTGCCTCACTTGCCGACACCTCATGGCTTTTTACCGCATTTTATAGACCAATATATTCATTCCCGATGGAATCATTATTTCTTGCAATGTTGTCTTGCTTCAGCATTCTTAATTCTCTTGCTTCTCATTGGGGACACTTTGAAGACGGCCATAGTAGTGGGAATAGCATCCTCGGCCTTTACAATATTTGTGGTACCCAATAGTGTGGCAGCCACACCTCGGAAGGTTATCGGCGGTCACCTTTTGGCTGCCTTGGTGGGAACAATCATAGCCCTGCTACTGCAATCTCCACTCTTAGTGGAAATCGTTATAGAAAAGCGCTATCTCCTTGATATCGCAGCTGCTCTGTCTGTTGGCATCGGAATTTTTGTAATGGTAGTAACTAATACAGAGCATCCTCCTGCAGCTGGTACATCTCTCGGATTGGTAATCCAATGTTGTCAACCAAGTGCCGGTGTTGATTGGTCATCCATATCCTTTATATTGGTAAGTGCTCTTTTGCTGTCGGCTGTCCGAATTGTATTGCGTGACAGGATGGTTAACCTCCTATAACCTAACAATTGGCTCCTCCTTTACAGCCCGTTTTCTCAGTATTTCAAGTGGTAAATATCACCGGAATCAGCGTAATATTTAAAGATAACTGTTCGCACATTACTTCTACTACGTTGGGTACACTGGATACATGAATTCAACATTAGAAAAGTCAATCAGCAGAATACATAGTTCAAAAACTATGTTGGTCATAGCTGTGTCTGGTGTAGGGTCACAATCGGTCAATTGGTTATTGAGTGTCTCTGGAGCATCTAAGACTCTTTTAGAGGCCGCTATCCCGTATTCTAACGAGTCTTTAAACCAATATATTGGAGAAGTACCCGAACAGTACGTTTCAAAATCAACTGCTCTTTTAATGGCGAAGTCTGCTTATTTCAAAGGTGTGAAATATCACAATGATTTTTCTGAAGTTCTCGGTGTATCTTGCACTGGAGCGATATCCACGAACCGTGAGAGAAAGGGAGAAAATCAAGCCTTCATAGCGATCTGGAGCCCCAAGCTGAAATACGTACAACATGTATCAATTAATAAAGGGACAAGGACTAGATCTGAAGAGGAAGAGCTTATTAGTACACTCATAATAAAGTCCGTAGAAGAAAAAACTTTGGGTACGAGTGGACTAGAGGTAGATTTAGCTGCATCTGAGTCTTCCAAAATTGATCAGACTGAATTCACCTCGGACTTAGATGCCTTAATCAACAGTCATATTAAGTCTATCTCAATAAGAGGTCCCAATTTGGTTGAATTAGATAAAGGATTCAACGGAGGCATTCTATCTGGCTCATTTAACCCCATACATCAAGGACACATAGCCTTAGCTGAACTCGCGTCAAAAATTTTGAATTCCCCGACTGTTTTTGAAATTTCGGTCACCAATGTAGATAAAGCTCCTTTAAATTCTGAAGAGGTAAGCCGCCGAATATCTCAATTTAATCAAAAAGAAACTGTGTTTCTTACCAGTGCCCCTTTGTTCTCTGAAAAATCTGAAATCTTCAAAAATTCTACTTTCATAATTGGAAATGACACCGCAGTAAGACTTATAGATCCAAAATACTATAAAAACAGTGTTGACAGAATGTGCGAATCCCTAACAAAAATACAAGATAATGGATGTGACTTCCTTGTTGCCGGGCGACTTCAAGACAGTCAATTCAAAACGGTATCAGATGTGCATATACCTCAAAGGTTTACATCTATGTTCACAGAAATACCGGAAGACCAATTTAGGATAGATTTATCTTCGACCGAATTACGCAAAAAAAGGACTGGATAATAGCAATATGGGTTATCGAAACCTAAGAGAATTCATAAAATTTTTAGAATCTAAAAATGAAGTTCATTATATTGATGCTCCCGTAAGCAGAGATCTTGAAATAACTGAAATCACCGACAGATCTGTGAAATCTGGAGGGCCGGCTCTTTACTTCCGAAACGTGGAAGGTTTCTCAATACCTATAGTGACGAATATATTTGGTACACACCAAAGAATGGCTTGGGCCCTAGGAGTAGAAAGCACCGATGACTTAACCCAAAAAGTTAGGGACATTCTCGGTATAGTGAAAACTCCCCCAGAATCACTATTTGATAAATTAAAAACTCTCAAAGATATGGCCGGGCTTGCTAAAACTCAGCCGAAAACGGTTTCTTCAGGACCATGTCAAGAAGTCGTGAAAATGGGTTCGGAAGCAGATTTAAATTTTTTACCCCACCTGAAATGCTGGCCGGATGACGGAGGTCGATATATCACTCTACCTTTGGTCATTTCCAGAGATCCCGCCACTGGTAAACGCAACGTTGGCACATATAGGATGCAGGTATATGACTCACACACTGCAGGTATGCACTGGCAATCCCATAAGGTCGGGGCAAGTCACTACAGATCAGGAGAATTGCAAAAACTAGAGAAAATGGAAGTGGCAGTCGCATTGGGGGCAGATCCTACCACCATGTGGACTGGAGCATTACCTCTCCCTCCAGATATGGACGAAATCGCGGTGTCGGGAGTCGTTAGTAACTCCGCTGTACAAATGGTGAAATGCAAAAGTATCGACCTAGAAGTTCCAGCTAATTCAGAGATGGTTCTGGAAGGTTATGTGATTCCAGGTGAACTCAGAGAGGAGGGTCCATTTGGAGACCATACAGGCTATTACTCATTGGAGGATGATTATCCAGTATTTCATTTAACCGCCATCACGCATAAAAAGGACCCAATCTACCCAGCCACAGTAGTGGGTCGACCACCGTCGGAAGATTTTTTTATGGGTAAAGCCGTAGAGAGATTAATGCTTCCAGCACTACAATTAACTTTGCCGGAAATCGTGGATATAAATATGCCAGCAGAAGGAGTTTTTCATAATTTGGTAATCGTCTCAATGAAAAAAGAATACCCTGGCCACACAAGAAAAGTAATGAATGCCATTTGGGGCCTTGGTTTAATGATGCTGGCTAAAGGCATCATAATTGTGGATGACAACGTTAATGTTCAAGATTTATCAGAGGTGGCCTGGCGAGTTAGTAGTAATATAAATCCTGACACAGACCTCGTCATTACGGAAGGACCTGTTGACGACCTAGATCACTCAAGCCCGACTCCAAAATACGGAAGTAAGCTTGGAATTGACGCCACCAAAAAAAATGAAATGGATGGAAGGAAAAGAATTTGGCCACCCGACGTGATAATGTCTGAAGAGATGAAATTCCAAGTAACCAATCGGTGGGCAGAATACGGTTTCTGATAGTCATGTCCCATAAATCCATTTGGACCAAAATACCCAATTTTTTCGATGCGATCAAATTTCAAGAATCGATTTTTGCTCTTCCTTTTGCATACATCGGAATGCTGTTAGCAATTCAAGATATCCCGAGTTTAGACAAATTTATTTGGATAACTTTGGCAATGGTTTCTGCAAGAACAGTGGGCATGATTGCCAATCGAATTATAGATAGAAATATAGACTCCAAAAACCCACGCGCAGCACAGCGACATTTACCCCAAGGAATTCTTTCTGTTGCTGACCTATTAATACCAGGCATCCTAGCCTCCCTAATATTTATAGCATGCGCTTATATGCTTAATACTCTAGCGTTAATATTGGCTCCATTGGCTTTGTTGTATTTAATTGCTTATCCGCTTACGAAAAGGTTCACTTGGGCAGCCAACTTACTACTCGGATGGGCGCTAGCTATAGCTCCATCTGCGGCTTGGATTGGCATGGTTGGAAAATTGGACTGGCAACCAGTTCTTCTTTCAGCTTCAGTCGCTTTGTGGGCCGGTAGCTTTGACATCATTTATCACTCACAGGATGTCGCATTTCAAAAAAGAGAAAATTTGCATTCAGTTGCTACTCGTTTTGGTATCCCTTCAGCTTTCAAAATCGCTCAATCCATGGATCTTATGGCAGTGATTTGTTTAGTCATATTAGGAATATGGATGGGGCTCGGAATTTTCTACTTTTTCGGCTGTGGATTATCTGCCGCGTTTTTAGTTTACAAATACAAGTTGGTGAAACCTGACGATCTGTCCAAAATGGGAATGAGTTTCATGCGAATCAACGCCCTTGTATCATGTTCGATGTTGTTAGGTACAATTGGATCATTAATGATTTAAAAATGGGACAAATATAATGCGAATTGTCGTAGGGATATCTGGAGCTAGTGGATCACTTTTGGCCGCTAAAACTATTGAGGCTCTATTGAATCACAAGGTAAGGGTATCACTTGTCGCGTCAAATCCAGCCAGAATGGTTTGGCAGCATGAAATGAACATGTCGTACGGCGAAAGCATAGAAGAATGGTCATATAATGATAATTTCGAGCATTTTGCCATTGGAGATTTCAAAGCACCGATAGCCAGCGGAACATATCCTACTAACGGCATGGTTATAGTCCCTTCCAGTATGGCCACAATATCTGCAGTATCAAAGGGTTTATCTGACAACCTGATTAGAAGGGCAGCAGACGTTTGCCTAAAAGAAAGACGACCGTTGGTAGTTGTCCCAAGAGAATCTCCTTTAAATGCAATCCATCTCGGCAACATGAAAGATTTAGCCACCTTTGGGGTAACTATTTTGCCTCCAGACCCACCTTATTATTTACCTATAAACACACTGGCTGAATCGGCTGAATTCACAGCACAAAAAGTTTTGAATTCTCTTGGTGTTACCAGTCAACTCCCAAAGGAAATGCAATACGGAGGGCCAACCACTTAAATTTGTTGTATTACTCGGACATGCAAATATAAAATGCCTGCGAACAAGCGAAAATAAGGAAATATCATGATTTCGGCAATAGCGGCAGTAAATGCTATTAACAGCATAAGAGACGGAGAGATAGTCGTAGCTACCATGACGGCTAACAGATACTGGGAAACAGTATCAGATAATAAAGATCTGGATTTGCCTATATTCGGAGCCATGGGAAAAGCCTCTTCTGTCGCATTGGGCCTTGCTCTGTCTCAACCACAAAAAAAGATTATTGTTTTGGATGGGGATGGTAGTTTATTAATGAATCTTGGTTCTTTAGTTACAGTCGCCGGTATGGAGCCCGATAACTTCGTACATTTTGTGTTCGAAGACGGCGCATATTGGACCACGGGAGGACAACCTATACCAGGGAATGGTAAATTCAATTTATCTGCCATGGCGGGAGATGCCGGCTACAAAAATTCCTATGAATTCGAAGACCTTGAAACGTTGGTTAGTGAACTGCCAGAGGTACTAAATCAAAAGGGGCCTACCTTCGTTTCAATTAAGATAACTCATCCTGACCATGCCGGAGAACCCTTTATTGGATCAACGAAAAATGCTATGGAAAAATTATCCAAGGTTATATCAGGCAGTTAATCTATGTATGACTTTCATACTCACACATTTTTAAGTGACGGAGTACTTTCTCCAATTGAACTTATAAGAAGAGCTATTGTAGTTGGTTACCAAACAATGGCAATTACAGACCACGTTGGCCCGGGCAACCTTGAATATGTTTTATCTACTCTCAAAAAAGATTGTGAAATGGCCGAAAAAAGATGGGACATTAAGGTATTTACCGGTGTCGAAATAACTCACACACCTATCGAAGATATAGATCTGCTAGCGAAAGATGCACGTGCTTTAGGCGCCCAAGTTGTGAATGTACATGGGGAAACCATAATGGAACCAGTGGTATCTGGTACTAATTTAGCTGCCGTGTCTTCCCAATATGTTGATATCCTTGCCCACCCGGGGTTGATCACTTTGGATGAGGCATCATTGGCTGCAGAAAACGGAGTTTTCTTAGAAATATCAGGCAGGAAGGGGCACGGACTTGCCAATGGCCACGTTGCAAACATAGCACGTAAAACCGGCGCCACATTGATTTTAGATTCCGACGCTCACGAACCTGATGATCTGATGACTCAAGAATATGCAGAGAAAGTAGCAATAGGTTCAGGTCTCAACGAGAAGGAAAAGGAGACAATCTTGAACCAGTCTCCTTTAACATTGATACACCGAGTCAATAGTCGTTGATCTAATCGTCGGGTAAAACAACAGACTCCGGCTCTTCACCGTTTACAACTCTAGCGGTGTTGTATGCAGCAAAAGCCCTACTTTTTTCCCCTGCTTCTTGAGTGAAAGCTGCCAAATGCGGAGTAATCAAAACGTTATCCATCTCAATAAGTGGATTGTCCTCAGGCGTGGGCTCCACTTCCAACACATCTACACCAGCCGCCATGATTTTTTCTTCCTCAATAGCTCGTATAAAGGCGTCCTCATCAACCACGGGGCCTCTGCAGGCATTAATCAAAACTGCCGTGGGTTTCATCAAATCGAATTCCCGATCACTTATCATTCCTGTCGTGTTTCTGTTTAGCGGTACATGAAGTGTAATTATGTCCGACTCTTGCAATAATTCATCGAATCCTACCTTTTTCATTCCCAATTCATCTACCAAATCAGATTCAGGATCGACTATGTCATGGTAAATGAGTTCACACTCCCATCCCTGCAACCTTTTTGCCACCCTAGAGCCTATTCGACCTACCCCTATAATACCAACTGTCTTACCTGTTAATTCATGTGCCTGAGAATACCAGGCACTTCTAATATCCGACATCCACTTACCATCTTGGACACTCTTAAATTGCAATTGCAATTTTCTGTAAACTCCAATCATCAAGGCTATGGTATGTTCAGCTACGGCAACAGCGTTTCCACCCCCGTTATTGGAAACTTTGACCCCCAGTTCCCCAAGAGCTGTTTTATCAAGCTGGTTTGTCCCGGCACTGGTTGTTTGAATTAAACGGAGTTCTGGACATTTGGCAGCTAGTTCAACTTCAAAAGCAAGCGCACCCCCCAAAATAACAGCCTTTGTATTTTTCAAGGCTTCAGCGGACTCTTCTAAAGACATCGAAGAATCAACCCAATCTATATCTACCCCAGCCGGCATAGCGTCCTTTAAAATTTGCAATCCAGAATCGTCTGGAGCCCAAAACACAACTTGATCGTTCATATTACTTACATACCCCCTGCCAATTGAATCGTTTTGTATTGGTGATTATATGTAGTTAATAGAATCACCTCAACCGAAAAGGCCTTAAGTTTATAATGCCACTGAGTCGTTTACATGAAAATAGGATGTTCAGTTGAATTCCAAAGCTCTAAAAGATGTAAAAGTTCTAGATTTTACCCATTACGTATCTGGACCATATTGCACCAAATTATTGGGCGACTATGGAGCCGATGTTATCAAAATAGAACGCCCAATCACTGGAGACCCATGTAGACACCTACCCCCCTTTGAAGAAGCTAGGCAAAGCCCTCAAACTGGTTTGTTATTCAAATATTTGAACACAAATAAAAAGAGTCTCGAGATTGACCTAAAATCTGAATTTGGTAGAAATGCCGTAGAACAATTGGCCATGGATACTGACATTCTAGTTGAAAATTTCAGACCCGGTGTTCTAAATTCCTTTGGGTTAACAAAAGAGAAATTAAGACATCTAAACCCAAATTTAGTGGTTGTTTCTATAAGCAATTTTGGTCAAACAGGACCTTACCGTGATTTCAAAGCCAACGACTTAATTTTTTATGCGCTGGGTGGGCTAATGTACATCTTTGGTTCAACTGATAAAGCCCCAATTAAACATGCATTGCGACAAGCGCAGTTCAAGGCTGGTACTAATGCGGCTTCAGCCGCTTTGATGGCTTACTACAAGACACTTACATCTGGTAGTGGCGAAGAAATAGACATTTCGATCCAGGAAAGCATTTCCGCATCGGTCCGGGATGCAACCACCAGCTATGCCACGTCTGGAGTTGTTAGAACGCGCCAGAGTCCGATGAATGGGGAGATCCCAAGAACCCCGATAGAGGTTAGGGATGGATATGTTGTTCCGATAACATTTGGGTCCACTGACTGGAGTAAAACGGCAGATTTATTGGAATGCGAAGAACTATATAACCCAAAATTTACAACTCCTGAAGGCCGTAGGGAGAATGCCCAAGAATTTGAGGAATTAGTCCGGAGTGCCTTTAGGGTCAAAGGAAAACAGGAGCTTTTCTACGGTGCTCATTCTCATCGGGAGTTGGTATATGGTTTAGTACAAGACGCCGCAGACCTATTAGAAAACCCCCAGTATCAACACGATGGCTACTTTCAAAAATTAGAAGGAAATATCAGCAGTGAAACTCAATTTCCTGGAAGGCCTTTCCACTTATCAAAAACCCCCTGGGAAATACGCACCTCAGCACCCAAATTAGGCCAACACAATGACGAGATCCTTATAAAAAAAATTAAACTATCTACTGAATATCCAGCAGACACGGGGTCTAATGATGGGCAATAACGGAATCCTAAGCGGTATACGTGTTGTGGAGTTAAGTCAACTTATAGCGATACCTTACGCTACAAAGCTGATGTCAGATATGGGCGCAGAGACCATTAGGCTAGAATCTGCGAAAAGACCCGATGCATATAGGCTCTCTGATTTTTACGATGAAAGATTGGATGGAGACTATTGGAATCGGGCGATAAATTTCAATGAACAAAACAGAAACAAATTAGGCCTTGCCCTCGAATTAGATAACAACAATGCATTAGATCAACTTTATGATCTTATAAGCATAAGTGACGTTTTTGCATGTAATTTCACCCCAAGAGTAATGAAGAAATTTGGTTTGGAATATGACAATCTCAAAAAAATAAAACCTGACATAATCGTGGTCTCATCAACCGGGTATGGGCACTCAGGGCCTTGGTCTAGTTTCGGGGCAATAGGATTTGGAACCGAAGCAGCATCTGGTCTATCATCCGCGACAGGGTACGAAGATGGTCCTCCAGCTCAGCCAGAGATCCCTTATCCTGACTATACAGCAGCAGAACATACGGTCTTTGCCCTTATGGCAGCAATAATCCACCGTTCAAAAACAGGAGAGGGGCAGTTTATTGAGGTTTCTCAGTCAGAATGTGTCACATCCACAATACCGGAAATAATACTTGACTATACAGCTAACAAAAATGTCACTAAAAGAATAGGTAACTCTCATCCGGAAATATCTCCCCACGGATGCTATCCGTGCAAAGGCAGAGACAAATGGATAACAATTGCCACTCAGTCAGAGAAAGAATGGAATTCACTAGTTAATTTATTGTTCCCAGAAATCGTTACCAATACTAAATTTGATTCAAATGAGTCTCGAATCGTAAACCGAAAGGAATTGGATGAATTAATCTCTATCAAAACGATGGAATGGGATAATTTAGAATTGATGGAGATACTACAGGGACGAGGAGTAAGTGCGGGAGCTGTTTTAAATGGCAAAGAACTTTTATTCAATCAACATTTGTTTGAACGAAACTTTTTTGAAATAGTGCCGCATCAACCTCAAAGCCAAATCCCAAAACTTCCCTACCCAGGTAAGCCCTGGAAAATGTCTAAACCTACTCAAGGTAACATGAAGCCGCCCCCTTCCTTTGGTCAGCACAACGAAACTATTTTGAAAAATTACCTAGGACTGAGCAATAAGTCATATCAAGAACTCCAAGATCAAGGTGCAATATCAGAGAAAATAGACATCGTTGCAAAGGAAATAATAGTGTCGAGAGAAGAGAGGGCAAAGGAAGGTTCGGTATATTCTTATGATCCTAACTTCAAATCAACGATAAAATCCTACTTTGACATATAGAATGGGCAGTTATTCAAAAGCAGAACATGAAGTGTTGAAATCTCAAGTGGCAATAGATGGACCAGTGGCCTCAGGCAAAACAGCTGTGGGCAGAGCTGTTAGCCGAGACTTGAAATGGAAATTCCTAGACACAGGAATTATGTACAGAGCTGCAACTAGAATCATTCTCGATTTAGGGATATCACCAGAAAATAATTCCAAAATTATAGAGGTCGTAAGAGAAACCTCGATTGAGTTAGACGATTCACCACACTCTGAAAGAATATTCATAGACGGGATCGACAAAACAGATACTTTGAGAACCCCAGAAATAGACAGAACTGTATCTACTATCTCAAAAATACCTGCTGTCAGGAAAGAACTTGTGAACCAACAAAGAAGTATCGCAGACCGTGGCCCAATAGTAATGGTGGGACGTGACATAGGTAGTGTGGTGCTGCCAGCGGCAGATGTCCGGTTATACTTAGATGCAAGTGTCGAAGTAAGAGCAGAGCGACGCTATAGGGAACGGGCAGGTACTGAAAACAAGCTGTCATTGGAACAGATAAAAATGGATCTTGAAAACAGAGATAGAATCGACAGAGAGCGAGATGATTCTCCATTAAAGATTCATGATTTCTACATAGTGATTGAAACATCTTCAATGACTCTACGCGAAGTAGTCAGTTATATAACCGATCTTTGCAAGTCAAAAATTTAATGCTCTACTCTACTTGTAATTTCCTTCAAAAAGTAACCTTGAATTGTTTTTCTAATTATGAGGTGTCCGGCCGAGAAAACGTACCTCCAGTGGGTCCATTAATAGTGGTCTCAAACCACCTCAGCAATATAGATCCGTCCATTGTGGCTGTTTCAGTATCTAGGAGATTGAAATTCCTGGCGAAAAGCAGTCTATTTGCAGGTCCGTTTATCAGTGGTTTATTAAGATGGTATGGTGCCTATCCTCTACATAGAGATCGTATTGATGTAGCATCGTTTAAATGGGCTCTTAATCAGCTCCGTGAGGATGGGGTTATCCTAATATTTCCTGAAGGCACAAGAAGCAGGGGTTCGATGATAAGGGCTAAATCTGGCGTGGCCAGGTTAGTTCAGATGTCTGATGCAACTATTTTACCTGTTGGAATCACAGGAACAGAACACATAGGAAATGTCCTAAGGGTTGTTAATCCGACTGGGGACATTAAAGTCAATATAGGCAGCCCATTTTCTCTACCCAAAATAGATGGACCAATAGACAGTCCTATTTTAAAATCTATGACTGACTTAATAATGGAAAGAGTTTCAGTCTTATTGCCTGAAACTTACCGTGGTGTGTATAGCTTAAAAAAGGATCATAATAAATAACTGATGTGTGGAATCATTGGATACACTGGCCAATCTGAAGCCTTACCCATTTTGTTAGAAGGGCTATCAAGACTCGAATACAGGGGTTACGACAGCGCTGGTATTTCAGTGTTCAATAAAAACAAGACCCACACCACATATAGGGCGGCCGGAAAATTAAACGAGCTCAAAAAACTTACCGAAACATCAAAAGCAACGGGTCTATCGGGTATTGGGCATACCAGATGGGCAACACACGGTGAAGCAAACACAATAAACGCTCATCCGCAGAGCGACACTTATGGCAATTTATCTGTTGTTCACAACGGAATTGTAGAAAATTATTTAGATCTGAAGCAGGAACTCACGAACGAAGGTCATTTATTCAATTCTGACACGGATACTGAAACTATCCCTCATTTAATAGAACATTATATGAACGATGGGACCGGCTTTGAAGAAGCAGCAGAAAAAAGCGCTGCCAGAATTAAAGGCGCCAACGCTGTTGTAGTTATGTGTAATGACCAACCAGACAAAATCGTGGCGTTTCGTACTGGTAACGCTGGTGGAGTGCTCATTGGATATGGAGATAATGAGATGCTAGTGGCCAGTGACATTCCAGCGATACTGGGTTACACAAATACAATCTCACATTTGTTACCAGGAGAACTTGCCGTTCTACACCCCAATTCGGTTCAATTCAAAGATCAGGATGGTAATCCTATAAAAAAGGAGAAAACTTTCGTTCCAAACGACCCTATTTCTATAGCCAAGGGCGACTACCGACATTTCATGCTCAAAGAGATCTGCGAACAACCAGACGCAATAATAGCTTCTTTGATGGGACGACTTTCATCTGAAGAAGGTCTCTTTAGTTTGGAAGACTTAAATCTCACCGCCGATGACATCAATAAAATATCAAAAGTAACGCTCACCGGGATGGGGACTAGCTTGCACGCCGCAATGCTTGCCCGTCTTTGGATGGAAAGAATTGCCGGCATACCATCTGAATGGGACAACTCCTCTGAATTTCGGTACAGGGAACCACTTTTAGACGAAAACTCCCTTTTTATATCGATAAGCCAGTCAGGGGAAACAGCCGACACTTTGGCGGCAATGGAAGAAGCTAAAAAGAAAAATATTAGCCAAATAACTCTATGCAATTATTCAAATACTCAGGCATCTCGCATCGCTGATCAAACTCTTCAGATTAGAGCTGGATTAGAGATTGGGGTAGCAGCCACTAAAACCTTTACATGCTCATTAGTGACGCTCTATGCCCTCGCCATTTACCTTGGGGTACAACGAGAAAAAATTAACGGAAAAGAAGCAGCAAAGCTTATCGAAGAGCTTTTCCGCCTACCCGAAATGATAGGAACGGTTTTAGCGAACCAAGGTCAATACGAAGAACTTGCAACCCTCTATCATTCAAGTTCAGATTTTTTGTTCTTAGGCAGAGGATATAACTATCCTATAGCTTTGGAAGGTGCTCTCAAATTAAAAGAAGTAAGCTACATACATGCAGAAGGATATCCCGCTGGCGAAATGAAACACGGGCCCATATCTCTTATAGACGAAAGTATGCCGGTGGTAGCTTTAGTGCCAAAAGATGAGCTCTACGAAAAAATGATGAACACTATCAATGAGGCAAAAAGCCGAGGCGCCATTGTCATAGCCGTTGCATCAGAATCAGACACTGAAATCGAACAAAAAGTTGACCACGTTATAAGAATTCCGGATGTCTCCGATTCCTTGTCACCGATTGTGGCCTCTATTCCTATGCAGTTAATTTCTTATTATTTTGCTGTTAGAAGAGGTTGCGATGTGGATCAGCCTAGGAACTTAGCAAAATCTGTAACGGTGGAATAAATAAATGAACAAATTCGTTCTATTGGCCATAATAGTTAGCCTACTATGTGCCGCATGCACCAGTGAAAATGAATCTGATACTAAAACCCCAAAAGACAATCTGCAGGGACAGTCTTCCACAGAAACACTGCCCTATTTTGAGCTGACGACTTCAACTGGAAAAATTACTTCAGACCAATTATTAGCGGATAACCGACCTGAATTTTTACTATTTATCTCTCCCAATTGAGGTACTTGTGTTTCCGAGTTACGGAAACTGGCCAAAGCCGAAGGGGAGCTTTCCACGGTAGCCAATGTTTACATAGTTGGAATGAACCCGGGTTATACAATCGACCAACTGAAGGGCATGGCACCTCCAAAACCCGAGTGGATCTATGCTCTACCAACTGATACCAACACCTTAAATTCAATCACTGGACTAACCAGATCAACAAAAATATTGGTAGATGACAAAAATAGAATCCTTGAGAGATATCGCATGGGAGACTGGAAACTTTCTGATTGGATAGAAATTTTTAAAGACATTAGCTGATGAGAACTCCACCCTTTCCCAATTTTAACTAGGGCGTTGATCAGCTACTCAATATACAATCATTGAGTGTCATTATTGCCATATAAATCCTTAAAGCAAGTCATAATCTGGACTAGAAACATCCTTATCCAATGGGGTAACATCAGGTCATCATGGAGAAAGAACTCGATTCCGAAAACATACAAGACGAACTTCGTCAGTCCCAAATGGACATACGACACTTGAGTGAAAGTGTCCAAGCACTCCGTGAAGAATTAGAAACTCAAAATTACGAAAAAGACCAAAATGTTCAGTCTGCTCGGATGGAAGGAGTCGACGAAGTTACTCAACTTAAAGAAACGATTAGCTCATTACGCGAAGAACTTCAAAATTTACAATTTGATAAGACCCAGTCCTTAGAGAAATTACATAGCGAATATGCTGAGGAAATGCAGCAACTAAGGGATACCGCAAGCGCCCTTCGCACTGAACTTGAGGAGCTTAAATTCCAGAGAGAAAGAGACGTTCAAAAAGCTATTTCTGATTCAGCAGTAGAAAGCGATCAATTAAGAGCTACCGCAAGTGCTTTAAGACAAGAGTTAGAAGACCTCAGGTTTAATAAGGACAATGAGGTACAAAAAGCAATTACCGGCGGTCAGGACGAAATTTCCAACCTGAGGGAAACATCAGCTTCTTTGAGAAACAACATAGAGACCTTAAAGAGTGAATATGAACAAAAGATTCACGACATTGAAAGAGATGCTTTTAACGAAAAAGCACAACTAACTGAAACTATCTTCACTTTACGGACATCCTTAGAAAGTAACCCCAACAACTAAGAAACAGGTACATTTTTCTAAATAGCCAACTTTTATCATTGTTAATAAAGGTGTAGTTATGACAAATAACTCAGAATCTTCAGACAGAGCTGAAATGCTATTAAATATTTCAAGACGGGTAGCTCATGATGAATCAATCGAAGACATAATTGCATCCATCATTGAAGTGACTACATGGGAATTGAAGGCTGAAAGAGGTTCCTTATTTTTAAACGATGCAGCCACCAATGAACTATATACTCGGTACGCACAAGGAAATAATCTAAGAGAAATACGTATTCACAATAAAAGTGGTATTGCAGGTTCCGTTTTCCAGTCAGGTGCAGGCGAAATAATCCACGATGCCTACAGTGACGAACGTTTCAATTCTGCTGTGGACCAGCAGACGGGATATACCACCAAAAATATTCTTTGCGCTCCTGTAAAAACCTTGAATGGGGTAGTTATTGGCAGTGCCGAAGTATTAAATAAAAAATCCGGCCGGTTTACTAAAAAAGATCTTGAACTTTTAGAAGCCATGACAGAACAGGCCAGTATAGCCCTTCAAAGTGCTCAATTCGTGGAACAAATGCAAAAGAATCGGGAGGAAGAAAGAAAACTTCTTGATGTAGTTTCAGAAGTGACTGCTGAAATCGATCTTCCGACGATGCTTAGCAAAGTTATGGGCGAAGCAACAAAAATGTTAAATGCAGATAGATCTTCTATATTTCTCAATGATCCTAAAACTAATGAATTATGGTTACAAATTGGGGATGGTTTAGAAAGTACTCAGATAAGATTTCCGAACCACCTGGGTATAGCCGGCACTGTTTTTACCTCTGGGGAAACAATCAATATCCCGCATGCCTACGCAGACCTAAGATTCAACCCCGATTTTGACAAACAAACTGGATATTTCACTAGATCAATTCTTTGCGTTCCCATTATAAATAAGGATCGTGTAATTCTCGGAGTCACTCAAGTTCTGAACAAAAGAGGTGGCCCTTTTACGGAAGAGGACGAGCAAAGACTGAAAGCATTTACTGCACAAATCTCTGTGGGACTAGAAAACGCACAGCTTTTTGCCGATGTCCAGAACATGAAAAACTACAATGACAGTATTCTGCAAAGTGCAGCTTCTGGCGTTATTACCTTAGACGAAGATGAGAAAATCATAACTTGTAACGATGCAGGTCTACGAATATTAAACATAACTGAACAAGAAATACTGCAGAAACCGGCAGTAGATTTTTTCGTTGGTGAAAATGAGTGGTTGATGGAACGTATAACCAAAGTTCAAGAAGAACAACAAACAGACACCTTTGTAGATGCTTCATACCAATCCGGAGATGAAACATTGTCCCTGAACGGCACTGTCGCGCCGCTCATTAGCACCGATGAAAAAAAACTAGGTGTGATGGTAATGTTGGAAGACATTAGTACAGAAAAGAGAATGAAATCCACCATGTCTCGTTACATGGACCCAGGTCTCGCTGATCAGTTAATGGAAGGAAATGACAATCTAGGTGGGGAAGAAAAAAAGGCAACTATTCTTTTCTCCGATGTCAGAGGTTTTACCACCATAACTGAACAGTTAGGCGCGCAAGGTACGGTTCAGTTACTGAATGATTATTTCTCCATTATGGTCGACTCAATAACAAACCAGGGTGGCATGCTGGACAAATTCATCGGCGACGCAATAATGGCTGCTTTTGGGCTACCTTTTACTACTGATGATGATGAAGACAGAGCATTACGAGCCTCAATAGAAATGATAACCAACCTCTGGGAATGGAATAAGGTTAGGGCAGGAAACGGGTTGCCGCCAGTGGATATGGGTATTGGACTAAATACCGACACCGTAGTATCTGGAAACATTGGTTCTCCCAAGCGAATGGATTACACAGTAATTGGGGATGGAGTCAATTTAGCTGCCAGATTAGAATCTGCCTGTAAGCAATACGCTGCAAGAATTCTTGTAAGTGAATTCACTCACTCAAATCTAAAAGGGGTTTACAGGTCTAGGGAAATCGACAAAGTGATTGTAAAGGGGAAAACCGAACCAGTGGGGATATATGAAGTGTTAGATTTTCATACTTCCGAAACATTCCCTAATGTAATGGAAGTTTTGAATTACTTCAAAGACGGTCTGGAAAAATATAGAATCGGTGACTGGGACCCCGCGATAAAATCGTTTAAAGAGGGTAGAAAACTGAACCCAAACGACTATATAACTGAGATGTACATAGACCGATGCGAAACGCTGAAAGCAGACCCCCCAAAAGACTGGGATGGAGTCTGGGTGATGACGTCAAAATAATATCAAGATTAATCTAGTTTGGTTGAATGAAATTATATGCTGTGCTAAGTTTGCCTAACTTTTAACGGGAGTTTTACTGTGTTACCACATGTGTCAAAATTTGGGATTTATTTTAATTCCGCAGAGGGAAAAGTTGTCAGGATCACTTCACCATATTGGTTTCCGCCTGAACCAGAATGGGAGTATGTAACCAATGAAGTAAATGCTACTCTTCTAAGCATTAGAGAAATGATAAAGGAACAAGGGTTGTCTGACACGAGTGACTCAGTTACCTGGGGACGAATTCCCCTTCTGGACTAATTTTAGGAAATCACTAAAAGCATGTCATACGATAATGAATTTAATAACCTCCTAAAACATCTATCTGACTTCTCAATAGATTCAGACCAATGGGAAGTACTAAAACCGCTCTCAGAAGCATCCCACGACTCAGTAAATATACTAGATCAAATACTGACTATTGAAACTGTATCTGCTGCTGTTTTCAGTATGGTGAGAGATTAATTTTGAACAACCTACACAAACTTTCCATAAGTGAGGCATCCGAGCTTCTAAATAAGAAAGATCTTTCACCCGTAGATCTTGTAAACGCTCATTTAACCAGAATAAAAGAAACTGAAAGCAAGCTTAATTCCTTTATAACTGTTCTAGAAGACACCGCCATCAAATCAGCAATCCAAGCTGAAAAGGAAATTTTATCTGGGAAACGGAAAGGAGATCTACATGGGATCCCCATCGGGCTCAAAGATCTGTATTTCACGAAAGGCGTACCCACTACAATAGGATCAGAGATATATAAAAATTTCATTCCTGAATATGATGCTAAGGTCACTATCGATCTCACTGAAGCTGGTGCCATTATCCTTGGAAAATTACAAATGCATGAATTCGCACTTGGAACCACCAGTCATAATCCACACTATGGTTCAGCTAGAAATCCTTGGAATACTGAATGTGCCACAGGAGGTTCTAGTGGCGGCTCAGGATCCTCTGTAGCTGCTGGGCAATGCATGGGGGCCCTAGGAAGTGATACGGGAGGGTCAATACGGATTCCTTCTGCGCTATGTGGAATCGTAGGAATGAAGCCGACTTTCGGACGAGTTTCCAGACATGGTGTTTTCCCTTTAAGTAATTCTTTAGACACCGTAGGACCAATGACCAGGACAGTTGAGGATAATGCCATAATGCTTAACGCGATATCTGGACACGACGAAAATGATATCTACTCAGCAAAAGTGGAAGTTTCAGACTTTAAAGCTCATTTAGAAGAAGATATCGCCGGATTAAAAATTGCTCGACCGAGAACATATTTCTACGATGTGATTGATAAGGAAGTCTTAGAATTAATTGATACCGCATGCCAGAAATTCGAAAGTCTTGGTGCAGAGGTCGAGACAATTGACCTTCCAATCCTTGATCACACTCTAGCTATTTCTGGCACTATCCTCCTGACAGAAGCGGCTGAAATACATTCAGAAAACTTAAAGACAAAATCTGAATTAATTGGAGAAGACGTAAAACTTCGCCTCCAGCAAGGAGCTTTAACCTCTGGAGTCGACTATGTTAAAAGCCAAAGAGGTAGGAGTGTATACAATCAAAAAATGAATGAATTATTTGAAACCTATGACATCATACTAGCTCCGACTGTGCCAAGTGGTGCACCTTTTATAGAGGCTGATTCTATAGACATTAATGGAACTCAAGAATTAATCGGACCCTTGATGGCGAGGTTAACCCGTCCCCAAAACATCACCGGCTTACCTACCATTTCGATACCTATTGGTTTTACCTCCAAGCAATTACCTGTTGGAATGCAATTAACTTCTCCCGCATTTCAAGAAGGACTTCTTTACAACGTGGCACACCAATTCGAAAAAATATCAACTATGAAAAATATAATTCCCACTGTGTGAGAATAGCGTGTGATAAATACAATTAGGTTTTGGAGAAAATAATTTATGAGTACTGAGCAAAATCAAGGACTTTCTCTATACGAGGCTGCACGGGAAGTGGGAGTCACGTTTGAAAAGGACTGGAAGCCTGAAAGTAAATCAGTCGAAGTTAATAACATGAAATTCAGTTATTTAGAGTGGGGTAACCCTTCCAATCCCGTTATGGTTCTACTTCATGGATTTGCACAGCAGTCACATTCCTGGGATTTTGTCGCTCTATCGTTTGCCGATAGGTACCGAATTATCGCATTAGACCAGAGAGGCCATGGAGACAGCGACTGGGCTTCTGATGGTGACTACACACCTGAAACACAACAGAAAGACATTGAGGCTGTAGTTGATGAACTGGGATTAGACGAATTTGTTTTAATGGGTTTATCAATGGGGGGTAGAAACTCATTTACATACGCTGCCTCTAACCCCAGTAAAGTGAAGGCTTTAATAATCGTCGACGCAGGCCCAGAGAATGTGAGAGCAGGCACACAGAATATAAGAAATTTTGTGGAGCAGGATGATGAACTAGATTCTATAGACGCCTTCGTAGATCGAGTGATCAAATACAACCCAAGAAGAGACCCAGTGCAGATAAGAGGCAGCATTGTCAATAACTTGAGAGAGTTGCCAAACGGAAAATGGACATGGAAATACGACAAGATCCTAAGGTCTCCAGGAAGAATGGGACGTCCTCAAGATCCTGAAATGACCAACCGCCTCTGGGGGTATCTTGAAAATTTACAATGTCCTACATTGGTCGTCAGAGGAGATAAAAGCGACATAATAGCTACTGAGACAGCTGACAACATGATTGGTAGAATACCTGGCGGCAAATTAGCTATTGTTGAGAACGCAGGTCACCTGGTGATGGGGGATAATCCTTCTGGTTTTGAGAAGGCCGTCACTGCATTTATTGAATCTGTTTAAATACCTGATTTCCCAGATAGTCGAATTATAAATTGCTACTATAAAGATTGGGTGTTACACTTTTTACAAACTTAAATTAGTTAGATAACAAGAAAGAGAGAAATCCAGGAGAACGGATTGGATAGGGCTGATAAGGAAGCCGTCATTGCGGAATACCGCGTTCACGACAACGATACAGGATCAACAGAGTCGCAAGTTGCGATTCTCACGTCACGTATTAATCAATTAACTCAGCATTTACGAGAGCATAATCACGACGAATCCACAAGAAGAGGTTTGCTGAAACTTGTAGGAAAGCGCCGACGGCTCTTACGATACTTAAACGCAGAGGATGTAAATAGGTATCGATCTTTAATAGCTAAGCTGGGCCTTAGGCGATAGTAACTCGCGCATTTACAACCCCCGATATTTTCACACTTCCATCTGATCATCTGGTATTGCTCCAGGAGAAAATAACATTTCAGTACACAATATTAGCCGTGTTATACATGGCCAAGAATTAGAATTTGAAACAGGGAAATTAGCGCAAAAAGCCGGTGGTTCCGTATTAATCAAGCAGGGTGACAATGTCGTTCTAGCGACCGTCACAATGAGTGATCCTCGAGAAGGCATAGATTTTTTTCCTTTAACCGTGGATTTAGAAGAAAGACATTATGCAATAGGGCAGATCCCAGGAAGCTTTTTTAGACGAGAAGGCAGACCTACGACTCATGCCATTTTGACTGACCGCCTCATAGACAGACCGATAAGGCCATTATTCCCCAAAGGCTTCAAAAATGAAGTACAGGTAATAGCAACAACTTTGTCTAGTGATAGAGAGGTCCCTCTAGATATAATTGCTCTGAACGGTGTTTCAGCTGCTTTGAGCATATCAAACATACCTTTCAATGGCCCAATCGCAGCAACGCGAATTGGGTATATTGATGGGGATTTTATAATTAATCCTACCTATGCGCAGATTGAAGAAAGTTTATTAGATCTGGTCGTAGCAGGTTCCACTGATGGAGTCTCTATGATGGAGGCTGGAGCACAAGAAGTCGACGAAGACGTTGTGTTTGAGGCAATACAACTTGCTCAATCAGTAAATTTGGAAGTCATTTCTATGCAACAGAGTTTTGCAGAGGAAATAGGCACACCTAAAGCCGATTACACTCCAAGAGGGCATGATCCAGAAGCAGTAGAGCAAGCAAGATCCATTCTAGGCGACCGAATTTATGGTGCCATGTCTGATGCAGAAAATCAGGAGGATATGAGATCCAGATTAAAAGTCCTTGAAGACGAACTCAAAGACTCGTTGTCTGAAGAGTTTGACTCAAGTGTTGCCGCAGGAGCCTTCGAAGAATTATTGGATGAACAATTCAGAGTAAGAATTCTCAAAGACGGTGTCAGACCTGATGGCAGAGGTCTAAGAGAAATTCGATCTCTTTCAGCTGAGGTATCAATTTTGCCTCGAACCCATGGAACCGGATTATTTAACAGAGGGGAAACTCAAATACTTGGAGTTACGACTTTGGGGTCTTCAGGTGACGCACAAAGACTCGATAATCTTAGCCCCGAGGAAACGAAAAATTTCATGCTCCATTACAATTTCCCTCCATACTCTACCGGGGAAGCAAGAAGGGTGGGATCACCTGGCCGAAGAGAGATCGGGCATGGTGCCTTAGCAGAACGTGCCTTGAGTGCGGTTTTACCTTCACAGGAGGATTTCCCCTATACGATACGAATTGTCTGTGAAGCTCTAAGCTCCAATGGAAGCACTTCAATGGGTAGCGTATGTGCAGGCACCCTAGCATTAATGGATGCTGGTGTCCCAATCAAATCACCAGTAGCTGGTATATCAGTAGGTTTAATTACCGGAGAGGACGGAGAATACGTAACCTTGACAGATATACAAGGACTTGAAGACCACGTTGGAGATATGGATTTCAAGGTTGCTGGCACCTCAGAAGGAGTAACTGCCATTCAACTGGACATAAAGGTCAACAGTATAAGTTTTGACGTAATAAAAGATGCTCTCTCTCAAGCAAAAGAAGCTAGAACTCAAGTTTTGGAAGTGATTACATCTGCCATCCCTGAAGTCAGAACTGACGTCAGTCCTTTCGCACCTAGAATACAAAAAATAATGGTGCCTACGGACAAAATAGGTGCCGTGATTGGCCCAGGTGGCAAGACTATACGAGGAATTGTGGAAGAAACAAATGCCACAGTTGACATACAAGACGACGGCACGGTACTGATTGGATCAGCAAACGCTGACGACGCAGCTAAAGCTATAAAGATGGTGGAAGATCTCACAAGAGAAATACAAGTGGGAGAAATATTCACAGGTACTGTAGCCAAAATAGCAAGCTTTGGAGCATTCGTTCAAATCCTACCAGGTACGGATGGAATGGTGCATATTTCTGAACTGGCCAACTACAGGGTTGCAAACGTAGAAGATGAAGTCGCGGTCGGAGACGAAGTGGAAGTGAAAGTCATAGGAGTGGACCAATCAGGAAAAATCAAACTATCGATGAAAGCTTTATTGGACGGTGCTGACGAATCTAGCTCTACCCGACAAAACTCAAGAGAGGAAGTCGAAAAAGTTGAAGTAAATGTAGGAGACATAATTACAGGTCCTGTCGTAAACATTGCCAAATTCGGAGCTTTTGTTGAAATAGCACCTGGAACTGACGGTATGGTTCACATAAGTGAATTGGAAAATTATCGTGTCGCAAAAGTAGAAGACGTCGTGAGTGTGGGAGAAGAAATCACCGTTGAAGTGATAGACGTAGATGACTCAGGTCGTATAAAGCTATCTCGCAAAGCGCTCCTCACCGATTAATCCTGAAAGGATGGTACATTAGGTCAGATACTACAACTAAAACGATAAGGGAGTTCCATATGGCTAATATCAAAGTCGTTGTTAACGGAGTCCTCGGTAAAATGGGCCAGGAAGTGCTGAATGCAGTGGATAATGCCGAAGGGATGGATCCAATCGCTGGCTCGGATATTGCTACCACGGTGGATCAAATCACCTTACCTAGCGGGAAAGGTGTCATACCGGTTCATAAAGATATAAAAGATGCCGTAAAAGAGGCTGACGTTGTAGTCGACTTTACAAACGCCTCTGGAGCAAAATCAGTGATGGAAGCAGCGGCACCTGCAGGTGCTAATTGTGTAATCGGATCTACTGGATTATCTCAGACAGATTTTCAAACAGCTGAATCCCTAGCTGAATCCAACCAGACAAGCATAATTATTGCACCCAACTTTGCTATGGGGGCTGTCCTTATGTCGCATTTAGTTAAAGAAGCTGCTAGATTTTTTGATTACGCTGATCTGACAGAAGTCCATCATGAAGCAAAGATTGATGCTCCGTCTGGCACTGCGATCGCAATAGCGCAAGCAGCGGCAGAAGGTAAAGGTGGCAGCTTTGAGGCTCCGACTGCAGAAAAAGAGCTTATAGAAAACACAAGAGGCGGAGACCATTCAGGAGTGGTAGTACACAGTGGAAGAATGCCGGGACGTGTGGCTCACCACGAAATGGTTTTTGGATCCCTAGGGCAAACCTTGACGATACGCCATGACTCTATCAACAGAGAAAGCTTTATGCCAGGGGTAATTATGGCAATAAATGCCTCAGAATCATCAACTGGATTGACCGTAGGATTGGACAAAATTATGGGGTTATAGACCCTTCACTTGTAGTAACCGCCTGCACACATTCGCTTAATATTCAAATTACGGAGGAACTTACTTGAATTCTTGCAAAATCGCCGTTGTTGGAGCAACAGGAGCCGTAGGCCAGGTATTTTTGGACATTGCTGAACAAAGAAATTTTCCCATAGATGAAATTCGACTTTGCGCTTCGACAAGGTCAGTTGGGAAGAAAATTAAATTTAAATCCCAAGACATAGCGGTGGAGTTATGCACTCCTGAAGTTCTAGATGAAGTTGACTTTGCATTTATTTCAGCCAGCGGTGAGGTAAGTCGGGAAATTGCACCTTTGGCAGCAAAACATGGAACAGTGGCGATTGATGATAGCTCTGCCTTCAGGATGGATAATGATGTCCCCTTAGTGGTGCCCGAAGTAAATGCCGAAGACCTAAATGAACACAAAGGAATAGTAGCCATTCCGAATTGCTCTACTACTCCTCTGGTCATGGTATTGAATCCGTTGATGAAAAAATCTTCGGTGAGGCGAGTAGTGGTCGACACATTCCAATCTGTAACAGGAACTGGTGCTGCTGCATTAACAGAAATGAAGCATCAAAGCGAGGCAATCCTAAATGACGGCCCAGTAACGGCCAAAGAATACCCTCATCAGATAGCCTTCAATGTATTACCTCATATAGAACCTTTTCAAGAAAACGGATACACCAGAGAAGAAATGAAAATGCTTTATGAGACCCAAAAAATATTGCACGATTCCAATATTTTGGTCTCCGCAACATGCGTACGGGTACCAGTTGCTGTCAGTCACAGTGAGGCAATACACATCGAGTTTGAAGATTCGATATCTCCAAATGAAGTAACGGAAATGTTAGAAAATGAACCTGGTATAAGAGTTGTAGACGACCCTTTCTCTGACGTGTATCCTATGCCGATAGACGCCGCCGGAGGCGACGAAGTTCTTGTGGGAAGAATAAGAAAAGACATATCGCATCCGAATGGAATAGCTATGTGGGTTGTCTGTGATAACTTACGAAAAGGCGCAGCTTTGAATGCTATTCAAATAGCGGAAGAAATGATGAAACGCGACGTAGTATCTGAAAGAAACTGGAGAAAATAATAAGATGGTAGATTTTGGAAGACTTCTCACAGCTATGATTACCCCTTTTGATTCAGAAGGTAATATCGATTTTCCTCAAGCCAGGAAGCTAGCAAAGGGATTAGTTGCTTCAGGAACTGACGGGCTAGTGATAGGTGGAACAACAGGTGAATCACCATCCATGTCTGATGATGAAAAAGTTCAACTATTCGCTGAAGTAAAAGAAGCTGTGGGAGATACTGCCACCGTAATTGCTGGAACAACTGACAATAACCATAGAAAATCTATAGAACTCTCCATTGAAGCGGAAAAGGTTGGTGCTGACGGTCTACTACTTACAGTGCCTGCATACAACAAGCCGACGCAAGAGGGACTATACCAAAACTTTAAAGCTATATCTGAAGCGACTTCTCTTCCTGGGCTACTTTATAATGTCCCATCTCGGACAGCCTTAAACATGACTACAGAAACGACACTACGGCTAGCTGAAATAGACAATATAGTCGGTGTCAAAGAAGCATCCAGCGACTATGTTCAAATTACCAACATTATTGACAAAGCACCCGACGGATTCAGGGTTTGGTCAGGAAATGATGACGAAACATTCCCTATCATGTGCGTTGGCGGACACGGAGTAGTTAGCGTAGCCTCAAACCTATATGGCAGCCAAATCAAAACCATGATGGGCCTTATCTTAGAAGGTAATATTGAAAGCGCTGCTACTGAACACAAACGGTTACTTCCAATTTTCAAGGCTCTCTTCTGGGTAACTAATCCAATACCTATAAAGTATGCCGCTAACAGGGCCGGATTCAATGCTGGACCAAACCGGTTACCTCTTTGTGACCCAGATGAAGATTTCACCTCAACTTTTAATCCAGTGATGGATGAATATGAGGTTGATCTACCAATTTCTTAAAATTGGCCTGATTCGGATAGGCTAAATATCGAGTATATCCCTTACCATTATTGTGTGGTCTCTGTGAGGACCCGTCGATATAATGTCGACTGGACACCCTATCAATTGCTCCAGACGGTCCACATACTCTCTTGCTCTAATCGGTAATTTTGACACGTCCGATATACCAGCTGTTGGCTCATCCCAGCCTTGTAGGGTTTCATATATCGGTGTACACCTCTCCAAGGCTGTAACTCCACCAGGAGGTTCATCTAGTATTTCTCCATTCAAGTTATACCCCACACAAATATTTATAGAATCCAAATGATCCAGCACATCCAATCTTGTGATTACAGCAGACGTGTATCCGTTGATCCTATTGCTATATCTAGCTAGAACTCCATCAAACCAGCCAATTCTTCTAGCTCGTCCAGTAGTGGTCCCAAATTCCTTTGCAACAGTCCGGATTCCTTCCCCTACGTCATCGAATAATTCTGTGGGAAATGGCCCGGATCCAACTCTAGTGTTATATGCCTTGAATATACCCAAAACGTTTGTTATCTGCCTTGGCTGTATGGCCAATCCGGTACTAGCTCCTCCAATCGTCGGACTTGAAGATGTCACGAATGGGTAAGTACCATGATCCAAGTCGAGTAATATTCCCTGAGCTCCTTCCAAAACTACTGTTCCACCACCATCCAAGGTATCATTTACATACCGACCCACAGGCTTGATAAAGGAAGCTAAACGCTTTTGCCAATATTCACTCTTTTCAAGTATTGAATTCAATGAAACCGGTTCAACTTCATATATTTTTTCTAATATTGCATTCGTAAAAGGAAGGACCGCGTTCAAACGAATCTCCAAGGCCTCTAGATCCAAAATGTCTGCAGCCCTGATTCCAGTCCTAGAAGTCTTGTCACTGTAGGCTGGTCCGATTCCCTTTCCGGTGGTGCCTATAGCCTGAGTTCCGCGTCCTTTCTCTGCCAAGGTATCTAATATAACGTGATAAGGCATTATCAAATGTGCCCTTTCACTGATCATAAGAGAGTCACTTATATCCACACCACCCTGTTTCAAAGCCTCCATTTCCTCAATTAGCACATCAGGATCGACTACCACACCATTGCCTATGACATTCATAACCCCATCGCTAAAAACACCACAGGGAACGAGATGTAGACTAAAGTCGCCTAAATCATTAATCACCGTATGGCCAGCATTGTTGCCACCAGAGAACCTAGCTACGATATCTGCTCGTCGCGACAGATAGTC
>RQOP01000032.1 GCA_008373095.1 SAR202 cluster bacterium
TAGTCAGAACAATGGCGAGCCAATGAATCTGACAATGCTCTACATTGAGATTTATATAAACTCCTCATTTCCTCAACATGTTTTGAGTATTCTGAAGATTCAATGAAGCTAGCCACTGCTGTCTGAATAAAAGGAGCATTCCCCATGTCGGATCTCGTTTTCCTTATAACATCAATCGCCCCACCTGAACCTTGAAGCCAACCCAACCTCAACCCTGTGGCAATCGTTTTACTGAAAGTCCCCATCCTCATGACACCCTCTCCACCATTTATAGAGTAAATGTCCGATGGTGGCGGTTCGTCGAAAAACAAACCACTATATGTCGAATCCTCTAATATCATAATTCCATTATCCAACGCTAATTTGGCAATTGAATGGCGATTACTTTCACTCATTGTTAAGCCAGTTGGATTGTGAAAATCGTCTATCGTATATAGCGCCTTTATTACATCGCCATTATTACGCGAATTCCTAATTATATTCTCAACGACTTCAATAGAAATACCGTCCTCATCAAGCGGTACTTCTATAATCTTCCCTTGATATTTAAGAATAGTCTCGACAGTTCCTGAAAAACTTGGACCTTCTACTAAAACAATGTCTCCTGGGTCTATAAAGGTGGCGCAAAAACTCTCCATGCACCCAGAACTGCCATTGAAAAGTATGAAATTATCGGGAGTCTGTGGCAGCGATGTGAAACCATATATGGGATCATTCAACAATTCTCTAAGATCGGCCTTGCCCCGGCCATATTCGTATTCCATTTCGGTAAATTTACCGGAATGTAAAACTTGCGACATATGATCGGCCATAGAATCCATTGGTATTCCTTCAGGAACTGGCATACCTACAGCGAGATCAATAGGATCATGATGATCGGTTGGGATTTCCCATCTGCTTTCTGAATCGACTCCCGCGCCCAGAGCCTTGGCTCCGGTAGAAAGAATCTCCAAGACATCAAATTTAGTATCAGACATTTAATCTCTCTTTATCCACAATTGGTCTTCAATTGTACCTTGCACCTTATTAATCAGATAGGCTCTAAATGAAACCAAAAGGCACATCCATTAGCAACTATCTTCACTTTCGCTATAATGGGCAAAACTTTCGCTATAATTGCAAAAAATGGTGAGGAACAATGCTATGAAATCAGACAGGAAACTTGTAGCGCATCTAATGAGGAGGGCAGGGTTTGGAGCCACACCCAAAGAATTAGACGAACTTACTTCTAGCAAATCATACGAAGAAATTGTAGAAGACCTGATCAACCCGGAAAAATTTGACCCTATTGATATGTCCTACGTGGAAAGATATTACACTGGGGAACCGGTAGCAGTGCATGTTGGAAAATGGCTCTATAGAATGGCGAACACTAAAAGACCTCTTGAAGAAAAGATGTCCTTATTCCTACACCATATTTTCCCCGTTGCCTGGGGAAAAAGTGAACACGGGCCTTCCCTATACCGAGAGATCGAAATGTTCCGAAATACGGGATTAACTAATTTCAAGAATATCTTGTTGAACCTATCTAAAGATCCAGCTATGCTTTTTTGGTTAGACAATAACGAAAACCATAAAGATGAAATAAACGAAAACTATGGAAGAGAGCTACTTGAGTTATTTTCCATGGGAGTTGGCAATTACACGGAAGATGATATAAAGAACGCCTCCAGAGCCTTCACTGGATGGACTTTTAGACAACCGCTATCTTTATATCCGTATGGTCATCACCACGCTGATTTCGAGTTCATATCGGATGACCATGATTACGATGAAAAAGAATTCCTAGGACAAGTTGGAAATTTCGACGGTGAAGACATCATCGATATTATCGTCAAGGAAGAAGCCGCTGCCAATTTCTTATCACGTCACCTATACAATTTTTTTGTGGAAGATGAGGTACAAGTCCCTTCATGGGAAACTGTAGACCCTAAAGACCCTCAGGCGATTAAAGAACTTTCAACCGCCTATATGGAATCTGAAGGGAATATGCGAAATGTTCTTAGCACCCTGTTTAATTCAGATTTCTTCAAAAATTCTATGAATTTGCCAAAAGTGAAAAGTCCTACTGAACTTATAGTTGGTGTAATCAAACAAACCGGTGAATTTAACTCCCCGACACCTGGCATCCATGAATTTGCGGTAACAACCCTCAACGGTTCGGCCTTTGAAGGTCCTCTGGCAATCATGGGACAAAGACTTATGAATCCTCCCACTGTGGAAGGATGGCACACGGGATCTGAATGGATTGATTCCGGAACATTGAGTGAAAGAATTGGTTTTGTAGAAAAACAATTTGCAGACCCCTTGAAACCAGGTGTTTCAGAAATGGTCAGCAGAATCGGAAGTTTGAATGATAACCCGGCCGAACTAGTAGACAGATGCCTCGATTTGTTAGGGGCAGTGAATGTTCGTGAGGAAACATACAAATCACTTAAAACATATGCTGAAGAGCTCAGGGAACTTGAAACCTCAGCTGGAGTGCATAATCTTATACAAATGACAGCTTCTACCGTTGACTATCAGTTTGCGTAGGAATAAGGAGAGGTAAACCAATATGACAACCGACGCCAGAGAAAAAACTCTAGTAGTTATTCAATTAACCGGTGGAAATGATTTCATGAACACCCTGGTTCCTTATACAAATGAGCACTATTATGACGCCCGAAAAAAAATTGTTATAGGACAAAACGATGTACTTCCCATAAATAAAACATTGGGAATAAATAACAATGCGGCTCCTCTGAAAAGACTCTTTGATGAGGGAAAAGTGGCCATCGTTCAAGGAATAGGATATCCAAATTCAAATAGATCTCATTTCAGAGGAATGGATATATGGCACACGTGCGAACCTGACAGAGTCGGCAGTGAGGGCTGGCTAGGTTTAGCTATAAAAGATCTAGACCCCAAAAGTGAAAATGTATTAACTGGTATAAACATTGGGCAAGGTTTGCCAAGGGCAATGTCCGTAGCTGGTGTACCAGTAACCTCTGTAGGAGATCTAGAAAGCTATGGCGTCATGAACAAAATCGAACAAGAACGTCTTAAGGAAAGATCACTCCAGGCTTTCAAAGATATATATGGCCAAGCAATAGGAAGTGGACAAGTAGCAGAATACATTGGTAAGACGGGACTAGATGTACTTAAGGGTGCAGACCTTTTGGCCGACGTGGCCAGCAAGTATCAATCCTCCATTGAATACGCCGACAACTCTATAGCAAAAAGCCTGAGAGACGTGGCACGCATACACTTTGCTGACTTAGGGACCAGAGTTTTTTATACTAATCACGGCGGATATGACACTCATGCAAATGAAATGCCGGCACACCCAAAATTATTAACCGATCTTAGCGGTGCTATATCTGACTTCATGGATGACCTTGAAGAACACAATGCTGCGGACGATGTATCAATACTTGTTTTCACAGAATTTGGAAGACGGATGCGAGATAACGGAAGCGGCACAGACCATGGCTCAGGAGGAGGTGCATTCTTAATTGGCAAAAATGTGAAAGGTGGTCTTTATTCAGAATACCCTTCATTAAATCCCAACGACTGGGAACATGGGGAAGACCTAAAACACACCATAGACTTCCGTGGCATTTACGGCACTGTGCTAGACCAGTGGCTCGGCCTGGATGCTAGGCCGATTGTCAAAGGCGAATTTGAACAGATAAAGCCTTTTTACATTTAATTAATCGGGAGACCTACGATGACGAGACCACACGGATTATTGAGAGCTGGATACCCCTATTCAACAACTCTCGGGATGAGGAGAGTAACCAACTTCCCAACTGACATAGCCTTTGGTGAGAATGACATTTTGTACGTGCTGCTAAGGTCAGAAGGAGTAGCCTCGGTTCGAATATGGTCGACAGAGGATATGGATGAACTCACCGATGAGTTAAAAGGGTTCGGTAGTTTTGGCTCTGAAGACGGGCAACTAAAATGGCCTGTCAACATAATTACTGACGATTCAGGCGGGATATTCATCAGTGACGAAGCTAACCATAGAATCACCAAATATGATCAAGAAGGCAATTACATAAGTAAATTTGGTACCTACGGTGACGGTCAAGGTGAATTCAACGGCCCTTCAGGGTTCGCTCTTGATATAGATAATAATTTCATAGTGTGTGATTCTAAAAACAACAGAATCCAAAAATATACTAAAAGTGGAGACTATATATCTTCATTTGGTACATATGGATCGGGCCTAGGGCAATTTAACCTACCTTGGGGTTTGGACTGTGACGAAAATGGAAATATATACGTTTGCGACTGGGGAAACCATCGAATTCAAATTTTTTCTTCTGACGGTGAGCTGATAAATGTTTTTGGAGAATACGGTGACGGCACGGCGCAACTGAATAGGCCAACTGGGATCACTGTAGACAACCATGGCGATATTTATGTGGCTGACTGGGGTAACAACAGAGTCCTCATGTTCAACTCAGAAGGTCAATACATCTGGAGTTTCTATGGGGATGCTACTCTATCAAAAGTTGCACGCAATTACATGCTGACTAACGCAGTACCCAACAGACTTAGAGAGATGGGTAAATTAGAGGCAGAAAAATATCTGCGAAGACCAAGATCCGTGAGGATAGATAGTGATTTCAGGCTATTTATACCAGATTTCGAATCCTACCGTATTCAGGTCTACCAAAAAGACTTCATAGAATTGGATGAGACTCAGTTCGCAGAACCATTGAGAAATCCTACCTTGGAAGTCACATAAATTTTTCCAGTTAGACAAAGAGTTCTGTTGTATGAAAGTTACCAACCAAATTGAGTCTGAAATTAAGCAAGTTATGGAAAGCCTAAGCATAACTTACAGTTGGATTGATGTAGATCCTGATTTTGCAGATACTGAAAATTTCTGCCAGAAATATAATTACCCAATGGACAAGTCAGGCAATACCATTCTCGTGGCATCAAAAAGGGGTGACAAAAAATACAGTGCATGTATAGTCCTTGCCACAACCAGATTAGATGTAAACAAGAAAGTTAAAGAATTAATGCAGGTATCCAGACTATCTTTTGCGAATGCTGAAGAAACTACAGAAATTACAGGGATGCTTATTGGAGGAGTCACACCGGTCGCACTACCAGAAAATTTACCTCTCTATATTGACAGTAAAGTGATGCATAAAGACTACGTCATAATAGGAGGTGGTAGCAGATCTGGAAAAATTCAATTAGATCCTGAAGAACTACTAAAACTTCCTAATGCCCGAGTGATCGAAGGTCTTTCTAAATCCTGATTACCCTGACCAATTCAAAATAAAATCACGCTGTATCTGGGTTTCTGGTGAAGCCCTAAATGCCCCTGCTACATCTAGTCTCAAATTCGTAATCTGATCCAATGCTTCTTGACCAGTCATACCGTGCCTTACCAAATAACATCCCACAACCGTTCCAGTTCTACCAAGGCCCCTAAAACAATGCACATAGACCGAGTTGTTAGACTCAATTTGAGAGTCAATTAAATCTAAAATTCTTTTCATCTCGTCAGAATCTGGTACCTTCCTATCGATTATAGGAAACCTGTAATACTCAGACCTTAAGGAGCGTCGGCGTCTTTCCAGATGTAAGTTGCGTTGATAATCGGGTCTTTCACCAGCCTCGGTCAAATCTATAAATGAACTGATACCGCATTCCATGAGATTACCGATTTTGTAGGAAGGGGTGTTCCTATCCCTAAACTTTGTCTTCAGCATCGCTGAAACAGAATTAACAATGGTAGCCAAAGTTGTTGAAGGCCGAAATGACAATTGATTACCCGGGTACTCCCCTGCTGCCAAATTTCCTTCTACCACCCAATAGGCAAAACTATTTAATTGATTTTCAGTATTATCGATCATAGGTATAAGATTACATCGTGATAATTACATAATTAGAATCTATTCCTTTGCTAAGGACGCATAAATGGTATCAGAGTTAGACAAAGACAATAACTTGGTCTGGATAGACTTGGAAATGACAGGTTTAGAGGATGAACATTTGATTATAGAAATAGCAACTATAGTGACAAATGGTGACCTAGAAGAGATCGCGGAAGGTCCCTCTATAGCTATAAATCGCAGCTCACTTGAAATGCAAAACATTAATGAATGGTCAAAAGAACAACATCAACAATCTGGTTTATTAGATCGAGTGGTAAACTCATCAATTTCAATAAATGAGGCCGAAAATAAAACTCTTGAATTTTTGGAGAACTGGATAGAACCAGGAAAATCTCCAATCTGCGGAAATTCCATAGGAACTGATAGAAGATTCATAAGAAGGGAGATGCCACGCCTTGATAAATTCCTGCATTACAGGATGGTCGACGTTTCCACGATAAAGGAACTGGTAAAACGATGGTACCCCTCAAAAGAGTTACCTGACAAACAAAGTAAGCATCTTGCCCTTGATGATATTCGGGAAAGCATTGAGGAATTGCGTTGGTATAGGAAGACATTCTTCATGGAAGAAATGTAAATTTAGGAGTTTCATAAATTGATAAAGAGACCTCTCGGTAAAACAGGAATGGAAACTTCCATATTGAGCCTGGGCACTGGTGGTGCAAGACAATTCGGCCAAAACATGGGGCATTCCATCAAGGACCAAACAAAACTCGTGCATGCCGCACTCGACATGGGAATAAATATTTTTGACACAGCTAGCCATTATGGACATTCGGAATCCATATTAGGCAATTGCTTATCAGGTGTTCAAAGAGATTCATTCCTCATATGTACTAAATGGCCAGCCAGAGACGAAACGGACAACACCGTTCTTGACCCCACCAAACTCATTGAATCAGTGAATAAAAGCCTTGCAAGACTTCAGACCGACTACATCGACATAATGCTCTTCCATGGAATAATGCCTGACGAGTATTTATCTATTGTGGAGAACCTGTATCCAACAATGGCTCAACTAAAATCTGAAGGAAAAATTAGGAGTATTGGATTTAGCAGCCGTTTTTCCGAGGACCCTGAGCAAAAAAGCATCGAATTAGGTCTTTCACAAAACCCAGATTTGTGGGACGTCGTGATGTTGAAGTATGGAATACTTAACCAACATGCAGCGAAGGAAATCCTGCCTTTAGCTCAAAAGCACCAGATAGGAACAATCAACATGGCTGCTGTTAGGGTAAAACTGCCCGATGCCAACCTTTTGGAAGAACTAATTGCAAAATGGAAGTCCTCAGGATTAATAGACATTAATTCGTTACCGTCTTCAGACCCCCTGGGTTGGCTAATTGATGGAAATGTAACATCTGTCATTGAGGCTGGATACAAATTTGCAGCTGAACCCGAATCTATCTCGACAGTATTAACAGGAACTGCTTCAATTCCTCACCTCAAAATGAATGTTGAAAGCATTAGAGAACCAAATCTCAAAAAAGAGCATCTAGATAGGCTTAAAAACACTTTGAGCCACATAGTTGAATACGCGTAATATATAAATAGCGACGCAACATAGGACCCAAAAGTGGAAGAAAACATTCATCAAGATTTTATAAGAGACATAATCAAAACCGATTTGGCCTCCGGAAAACACAAATCGATCACTACTAGATTCCCTCCAGAGCCAAACGGATACCTTCATATAGGTCATGCCGCCTCCATATGTCTAAATTTCGGAATAGCAGCGGAAAATAATTTAGCTACATGTAATCTTAGATTTGATGACACCAATCCTTCCAAAGAAAACACCGAATTTGTAGAGGCTATCAAAACAGACATCGAATGGCTCGGATTCAGTTGGGATGAAAGGGAATATTTTGCTTCCGATTATTTTGAAAAACTTCATGGATTTGCTATCACCCTTATAGAGAAAGGAAAAGCCTACGTAGACAGTCAAACCCAAGAGCAAATCAGGACAAATAGAGGAACCCTTACACAACCGGGTCATGACAGCCCGTACCGAGCTCGAAATGTACAGGAAAATTTGAATCTTTTTGTTGAAATGAGAGAAGGTAAACACCAACCTGGTTCCCATGTTTTACGGGCCAAAATTGATATGTCTTCCCCTAACCTAAATATGCGAGACCCTGTGATGTATCGAATACTCGACACTCCCCATCACCGCACAGGTACTGATTGGCCTATCTATCCAATGTATGACTTTGCCCATGGGCTCTCTGACTCCATTGAAGGCGTCACTCATTCCTTATGCACTATGGAATATGAAGACCATAGACCTCTTTATGATTGGTTCATAGACGAATTAGAAGTATTCAAGTCACGACAAATAGAATTTGGAAAAATATTTCTTAGCCACACTATTTTAAGCAAAAGAAATCTGACAAAATTAGTTGAAAATAAGCTGGTAAGCGGATGGGATGATCCAAGAATGCCCACCATATCGGGTATGAGGCGCCTCGGATACAGTGCAGAATCAATAAAGGACTTTTGTAAAAGAGTTAGCATAACCAGGAGATGGAACACAGCAGAAATAGAACTTTTGGAACATTGCCTACGAGAGGATTTGAACAAAAAGGCGAATAGAGCTCTAGCAGTTTTAAAACCTGTCAAAGTAGTGATAGAAAACTATCCTGAAAACCAAGTCGAATATCTAGAAGCGTTGAACAATCCTCAAGATGCTGACAGTGGAACTAGAAAAATACCTTTTTCTAAAGAAATCTATATTGAGCAAGAAGACTTTATGGAGAAAGCCACAAACAAATTTTACAGGTTAACTCCTGGCAGAGAAGTTAGATTAAGATATGGTTATTTCATCACTTGCACAAGTGCTATAAAAGACCCCGTCACTAATGAGATTGTTGAGATTAGGTGTACCTATGATCCTGAAACTCGCGGCGGGAATGCACCTGACGGTAGAAAAGTGAAATCGACCATCCACTGGGTAAGTGCAAGCCATGCAGTGGATGCTGAAATAAGGCTTTATGAAAGACTTTGCCTTGATCCAGAACCAGATATATCGGATGGTCAAGATTTAGAATCAGTACTGAATCCAAATTCCCTTGAAACCATTACATCAGCCAAACTAGAACCTAGTCTCAAAGATGCAACTCCAGGCAATCCAATTCAATTTGAGAGATTAGGATATTTCTGCTTGGATTTCAAGGATTCTACCGGAGAAAACAACCTTGTTTTCAATAGGACTGTATCCCTCAGAGATAGTTGGAATAAACAACAATCTGCCAGTTAGAAGTAGCGCTCACCCCCTAGTCTTTTGATAATCCAGGGGAAGATTCCTTGGTTTTTTTATCTACATTCGGATTCTTGCAGAAAAGAAATCCTATACTGCCTATTAACGACACTATAGCTAAATAATAAAAAGCTCTATCGTAACTTCCATAATGATCATACATCAATCCTGCCACATAGGGCCCCAGAGTCATCAGGATCATCATTGGAAGCATAGAAACACCCAAAACTTTCCCAAAGGCTTTCCGTCCGAAATATTCACCCCTTATTGCCGTACCAAGAGGAATTCTTGCTCCAAATCCGAGCCCGTAGACAACAACAAATATCGGAGCCATAAGTACAGTTGTGATCGAAGTTGAATACATGACACCCAGGGCTTGTATGATTCCAAAAACACAAAGAGAGATGTTTTTAGGCACCTTATCTCCCAAGTAACCTCCAAAGATTTGTGCAGCCCCTGAGAAAAGCATGGTGGATCCCCATATCCATGCTCCAGTCTGAACCGCTATACCCTGGTCTTTCAATGCCAAAATCAGATGCACAGTCATGGTGCCTATAAGCATCGTAGACATTCCATTGCAAATTGCCAAAAGCCAAAACACTGGCATTTTTATGATAGTCATCATTGGAAATTCGTTATCGACTTTCATGGCGAAATTTCGTGTTCGCTTGCCTTTCTCTTTTTCTACAGCCTTTATGCCGTCCGGAATTTCGCCAAATTCCTCAGGTGTATTTCGTATAAGGGTACTGATCGGATAGGCCAGCAAAATAAAGAAAATCCCTAAAGACATGGAGGTGGTTCTCCAGCCAATACCATCTGGTTGAACCAACCATGCCAACAGTGGAACCAAAAGGAAACTTCCCATGGAGAACCCGATACCTCCCAGACCCATCGCCATGGTTCGGTTCTTATCAAACCAGTTGTTTATAACGGACATCATTGGAAGCCAGCCACCAGCCGAGGCACCCAACATAATGACAATATATGAGGCATAAAAAACCAAGAGTGTGTTGGTTTGGCTAAACAAAATGAATCCCAAACCAATAATTGTCACTCCAGAAAAAACAATCTTCTTAGGGCCATATTTGTCGACCAATATGCCCACTACCGGTCCTGCCAACCCACTTTCCAATTGCCCAAGCGAGAACGCTAGAGAAAGTTCAGCTCTACTCCAACCAAAATGCTGTTCCAGCGCGTCAACCCATACTCCCACCCCACCAAAAACAGGTGACCCTGTCACAGCATTTAAAAATATGGTTATAACAACCAGCCACCATCCATAAAAAACAGCGTGCCGCCATTTAAATGGTGCAAATAGGCTTGGTGACTCGGGTGCTTTCATATACTCCAATTAAATCGAAAAAAATCTAAAACAAAGCTGACTGGAAATTATGAAGCTTCATAGTGATTCAATTCAAATTCATGAATTACGATTATGTAATGAATACACAACCGGGTCAAGTAGATTTGAACTATCTATGAGCAGGTGAGGTTTCGGGCTCTCTAACATAGGGAACCAACCTCGGAGATTCAAATTGCGGTTCTCCTTTTATGGATTCAACCAATTCAAATGCCTCTAAAACTGTTTCTCGATCACCTTCTAGTGCCAACATAACAGCACCTTCCGAGCCAGCGACACCACCTGACCCAATATGAGTGGCCGTAACCCCAGTCAACAATTCTAAACTTTGTATTTCGGTTATCACTTGAGCATTTACCACGGGCATGAATCCCGCCGACTGCCCCATAGTGTAATCCCATAGATGATTTCCACAATGTTTCGCAGCTTCAATCACAGATGGAATAAGTCTTTCAAGACTAACGGGAGCTACCCAATGAGCTCCTCTAGCAGTCAATGTAGGCCATATGCCGCCGACAGTACCCCCTGCCTTATCAGCTGCAAAGACGCCAATATTACCTTCTGGATCAACAGCATTGGCACCCTTAATAGATACGTCATACGCGGTAAATTCACTGAGTGCTTGTGGTGCTGGGGTCTCATCCAACTGTCCATCTCGAAAAACCCAAGGACCTAGCCGATCTTCCTCCAAAACGCTAGCCATTCTGCCTTCTGTAATAATTCCAGCGGTGCAATTAGCGGTATCAAATTCCTGCTCGGTTAATTCTTCCAAAATATAAGAAGGCGTAATTCCCCTAGAGACCACAAACCATCCTTTTTCCAAAACTCTTTTAACTTCGGGCATAGCCAAAACGCCCTTTGATATAAGTCTTTTTGATTCTCTTGGAAGGATGTTGACCAAAGCATGTGTCCTATCATCCCTAACAGGCTCCAAAGACTTTCTATAGTGACTGGTATCGTAAAACATTTATCCCTCTTAAATTAGCTATTGAAGCAATCAACCTGTTAATAATAATAAAAATATACATTATCACGAGACATGTTAGTTTCAGTCAGTTATACTAGCGGACGTTAAAAACAGGCTCATTAAACAAAATGGAGGTTTAGAGGCCATGGTGGAACAACAGCTACAGATACTAAGACCTGAAACTCTTATAGCAGAGTTCAAAAAAATCGGTGTCACACACATAATCACTATCCCTGATAGCGAGACAAACTATCTTTATGAATTAATGGAAAAAGAAGATTGGCTAGAAGTGGTACCAGTGTCAAGAGAAGGAGAATCAATGGCCGTCGCATTGGGGCTCAATGTGGCAGGAAAAGTACCAGTGGTACTTATCCAAAACACTGGCATGATGGAATCAGGCGATTCCATTAGAGGAATGGCGTTAGACACAGGTTTCCCTCTTTTAATGGTTGTAGGATACCGAGGATGGACTAGAAAAGGACATACCCCAGATTCTGCCGCCGTCTATACTGAACCATTTCTTAACGCATTCCGCCTAAATTATTATTTGGTTGAAACCGACGATGATGGTGCGCGAATAACTGAAGCATACGAAGAAGCGGTTAAAGACAAAAAACCTGTTGTTATTTTGGTTGGAGATGAATACCACGGGTTTAATAGATAGTCAGCATATAGGTATCAGGAGTTAACAAATGATTGAATCAAAAGAAGTATTTGAAGCTTTTCAAGAGCACAGAGGCGAAGCGATTGTATCGGTTCAAGGAACCTCTGGAAAACATTGGGCCGATGTTACCACCAATCAGAACAGAGATATCTCGATGGGTGGAGCCATGGGACAATCCACTGCGGCTATTTTTGGCCTAGCATTGGGTTTGCCCGATCAAAAAGTTGTGCATTTTGATACAGAGGGCGCTCTGCTAATGAACCTCGGGGTCCTAGCTTCCATAGCAGGCAAAAAGCCTGAAAACTTCGTTCATTTTCTTCTCGACAATGGATGTTACGCAACCACAGGTGGTCAGCCAGTTCCTAACTCAGAAGATATAGACTACTCAGTTATAGCTGCCGGATCGGGCTACGCGGCAACTTATAACTTTGATGATCTTGAAGAACTGTCTACCAGTCTTGAAGAAATCATGAGTCAGAAAGGACCGGTTTTTGTGGCCATAAAGGTCCCAGCTGAGGTAGAAAATCTACCAATAGGAATGAGAGAAAGAAGAGCTACAAGAAGCAGAGGGCAAACAATAAATGACCTTCGATCAGAACTCGGAATAAGCTAAGCAATATCCGAGAAGTGAGATGAAGGTGCTGAAAAATTAACCTCTGTAATTAGGGTTATCTAGCGGCACCTTCATCCAGCTCATAATGGCCTTAACTGAGTTGTAGGCCTCCAACCTGGCCGTATCAGTATTCTCAGACTCTGCATCGTCAAAAATATCGGCTATTTTTTTCACCATATCCGGGCCTAGATCCAACAGTGACTCACTCCCTGACATAGCCCATTTACAAAGAATGTACCTGACCACTGATCCAATTGGTATATCCAGATTTTGACTTAACCGTTGTACCGTAGGGAGAGGATCCTCCTGCGTATAGAGGGCAACATCATTTTTGAAATTATTATCTTTGTCGGAATCATCTGATTCCCATATGAATTGCTCTAACGTAACTGAATCACCAAAAGACATATTTTTCTCACTTTTTTAACCAAGATTTCCCTTCATCGACATATCGACTTTGCCCCACAGCTGATATTGTAATTTCCTGAGAGTAGGTACCGAATTCTGTGCTCAATGAGGCCTCATATATTTCCGTTTCGGATATTATTTCATTATCAGAACCCTTGAAACTTTCTTCCAATATTCTGCCTTCTACTTGATCCGGTATTTCTTGCCCCAATATGTATAGGATAGTCGGCAAGATATCTATGTTGCCAGTGGGTGACAATATTTTCTCGCCTTCTAAAAATGACGGTCCTCGACAAATAAGGGTGTTATTCATTTCATGTCTACTCATAGACCCATGTTGCCCTAAGCCTACGGACCCTCCTGTGGAGTAAACCTGACCAGAGTAGCCGTGTAGATTATCCGAAGAATCCCAATTGAAAGACATTATGAGATCAGGTGACCTTTTTCCTTCATTCATAATTAATGAAGAAGAAATAGTCCCCGGAATTTCCCCAAATCGATCCGAAGAGCATAAAGCTCCACACCAAATTTGGCCTGAAAGCCATTCTATTAATTCAGATACCAAAAAAACTTCATCTGGATTTTTCAAGTAGAAAAGAACGCTTCCACCATTTTGAGCCACAAGCCATTCATTAGCAGATTCTAATTCAGAGGACTTCAATATAGATTCAACATCTACTACTTCAGAAATAGTCGAATAGCCATGATCGGATAAAATCATCAAATCAAAATTTTGATGTTTAGGGGAATTGTTAAGATATTTTATGACCTTTCCAAATTCATAATCGGCCTCCTGCAGTGCCAATTTCGCCTCGTCACTTCCAACACCGAAAGAATGCTGAGATTTATCTGGTTCCGAAGACCAAATCAAACCTACTTCAGGATTCACTGTCTCAAGAATATATTCAGTGAAAATATCCACGGCTTTTCGATACCTGGGAGTGTTGGGTAATTGTTCACTAGGCCATGTTCCAAATAAATCTTCCAATTCACCACTCAGAGACGAAGGAATTGTGAATTCGGGGTGAATAGTAGCGCCTCCATATCTATCCGCTAGAGGATTATGAACATATGCATTACCGCTGGTTCCTACTCCTATAGCGACATAATTCATATTTTTTGAAGAAATAATTTCTTGTAAAGTGGGGACCCCAAGTACGTCTAAACCAGAATTTCGTATTTTCGATAATTGGTCGTTAAGGGCTGGCATCACATTAGAATCATCATAATCTCTAGCCACAAAAGTATTACCGGCAAGCCAATGTTTACCTGGGTTCACTCCTGTAACCATTGATGCTGCGTTCACTCTGGTGACAGATGGGAATACAGGATGATGATTTTCAAAAAACGAACCTTCTCCGGATAAATTAAACAGGTTTGGTGTATCCAAACTGTTAATTTGAGAAGGTTGCAACCCATCAAAAACTGCAATAACTATTTTAGTCATTTAGTACCTCACAGAAATTCCCATAATAACTTCCAATCCAAACCACTACAACAAGCTCCCCAATTTACAAATAAATAATAGTCACCATTTTTGTAAATATACGCCGCTTCAATTTCTGCTTCATCATCAATTGCAGCTGGAAAATATTGTGCTATTTTTACGAATCTGTCGATGTACTCTAAAGTCTCTGGATTGTCCGGATAATCTTTTAACAATTTACTTTCCAAATCAAGTTGGGTTATATATTCATGTAGCAAACCATCGAAATCAAGGTCTGCTAAAATCGGTCTGATCGTGCGTTATCAAAAGGGGTAAAAATGATTGATAGTCAAAAAAGAGAAAATTTTAGACAGGTTCTGGAAGGCACAGAATGCATCCATCCCGGATCAGTATTTGACGCCATATCCTCCCGCATAGCCGAAGATTTAGGCTACCAAATAGGTATGTTTGCTGGGTCAATAGGATCAGCAACGGTCCTCGGAGACCCCGACCACATATTAATAACCTTAACTGAGTTTGCGGAACAAGCACGAAGAATATGCAGAGCTTCCAATCTACCACTTATGGTGGATGCAGACCATGGTTACGGAAATGCTTTAAACGTTAAGAGAACAGTAGAAGAGCTGGAAAATGCCGGCGTGTCAGCACTAACGATAGAGGATACTGTGCTACCTAGACAATTTGGGAAATCCAAAGCTGAATTAATATCACTTTCGGAAGGAATAGGAAAAATGAAGGCGGCATTGGAAGGCAGGAAAGATCCTAATCTCGTTGTAGCTGGTAGAACCAGTGCTTTCCAAATAAATGGGACGAACGACGCTATAGAAAGAGCCAAGGCATATGAACATATTGGAGTTGATGCCATTTTCTTTGCTGGTCTAAGCACTAGAGACCAATTAGAAGCCGCAAGAAATTCCATCGACATCCCTATTATGTTGGGCGGTACCCCCAAAGAAATTGAGGATAAAAACTATCTCGCTTCAATGGGAGTAAAGATAGCCCTCCAAGGGCACCTCCCGTTTATGGCCTCAGTTAAAGCAACTAGAGATACTATGAAAGCCCTTAGAGATGGGAAACTACCGTCAGAAATCAGTCCAGCGGCATTAGATACAGAGCTGATGAACAAGGTGACTAGAGACCAACAATTTAAAGATTGGTTCCAAGAATTCCTAACGTAGTACTTTTCAAGAAATTAAAGGTAGTACTTTCTTTTCGAACAACTTCATAGATTTAATTATTTCTTCTTGAGGGAGTCCACCCATTGCAAAGTTACACCCAAAGTATGAAATCCCGTGGTCTTTTAGCATCATAATTTTTTCTGCTACTGCTTCAGGGGTTCCAATGAAAGCTCTTTTCTCAGAAATATAGGAGTCGCTCGGAGGAAGTTCGTCCCGTTCCTCTAGCCATTTCTGCATGGGCACATAAACTTCGGTAGTATTCGGAAGATTTCTACGCCACTGCATAATATCCTGAATCCAATCCACATGTTTCTTGGTATTTTTTTGTGCTTTTTGATCAGATTCTGCAACGTGAACATAGCGAAAAAAAGGAACCTCATCAAGATGATCCGACTGATCTCGCTCTTTGCATAATCGGCTATATTTTCCTACCAGATTCAGAGCAGCATCAGTATCTTGTACCACAGCAATACAAAGAAGAAATTGATTTGAAATCATAAAATCTAAAGTTTCCTCAGACCTCGTTGCGGCGATATAAATGGGCGGATGAGGTGATTGAAGTACGGAGGGCACTAGATCTGCGTTGTTGATTGAAAAAAAAGGGCTTTCAATACTAACCGCTTTGTTGCACCACAAATCCCTAACCGCCAGAACTGTGTCTCGAAATCGATCTTGACTATCCTCCGTAGGAACACCAAACCCACCATATTCATAGCCATAGGTTCCTCTCCCGAAACCGACGTCTAATCTACCTTGACTCAATACATCCACAAGAGCCGCATCCTCTGCAATTCTAATAGGATTATGTAAGTTAGGGACAATTACTGCCGTGCCCAAACGGATTTTATGTGTGACTGCTGCCAAATGCCCCAACATAAGTAACACAGAGGAACCCATGCTGTATCGAGTGAAGTGATGCTCAGCGAACCATGCTCCGTGGTATCCCATGGACTCAGCTAACTTCACCTGCTCAACTGAATTGTGAAACACCGAAGTCTGATTCACTCCCTCTGGCCACGACATATGGGTGAAAAGTGCTAGCTTCATGTTCGTTAATCCAAGTCAGAAACAAGATCCATTAATCTTCCTAAAGCATCACTTTTACTAGCAATATCGTCACCCGGCAAATCAACTTTAAGAGTACTAACACCCAGGTTCTTATATAGTAAAAGTCTTTCCCTAATCATGTTATCGGTTCCAATTAAATTGGATTTTAAAGCGAGATCATTAGGTACCATATCTCGAGCCTCTTCTCGTCTCCCTTCAACCCATAATTTTTGAACAACATCCACAACCTCGCCATAACCTTGTCTTGCATAGGCATTCTTGTAAAAATTATTTTTCACTGATCCCATTGCACCAAAAGTAAATCCGTATCCACGAGCGTGTCTTTTTGCAGCTTCTTCGACTTCATCAGTAAACTCTAGGGAAACTGGGATCAATATATCTATGTCATCAATTTTTCGACCGGAGCGAGATAAACCCGTCCTTATTTTGTCCAAAAACACATCTCCAGTTTCTGGTATGAAACAACCCCCTATCCACCCATCGGCTTTTTCACCTGTCATTTCTAAGTTACTAGGACCAAGAGAGGCCACATATACTGGGACATGCCAAGTTTTAGCACTGGTCCTTATGGCTTTACCTTCCCCACCATCCAAGGGCAATTGATAATATTTGCCTTGATATTGAAGTTTTTCCCCTGACACGCCCATCTTAATAATTTCCAATAGTTCCTTTGTTCTTAGTACAGGATTACCAAAAGTCACGCCATGAAATCCTTCTATAACTTGTGGGCCGCTTGTACCCAACCCAAGAATAAATCTACCGCCCGACATTGACTGCAAAGTTAAGCTAGTCATTACCAAATTACCTGGGGTTCGACTACCGACCTGAACAATCCCCGTACCCAGACGTATCTTTGTTGTGGCAGCCGCCAAATAAGCCAAAGGGGTGATTGCGTCAGTCCCCCAAGCTTCAGAGGTCCATATCGAATCAGCTCCCAAAGATTCAGCTTCCTTTGCGAATTCTGCTATTTGATTCCAATCCGAGGCATCAGACCTAACACCATTAAATGATCGTACCGCTATTTTCATGTTATCTATCTGTCACCTTTATTTACTAATCGTTTGGATAATCAGTGTGAGATTTATTGTTTCTTATTTGGTTCAAATGATCTAAATCATGAACTCTTTGGAACATGTACCAACCTCCGGCATGCAAATCCCCGAAAAACCCGTGGTTTGAATTATTTTCCATATTCGGGGTATCTGGCAGATTATCTGTCATAGCAGTCCATTTAAATGCTCCTTCCAGAATTCGTTGGCGTAAATCATCGATTTTGGAGTGAGAAAGCTGTCTTGGTGGATCTATGTTCGAGGAATCCCCAATACCTCCTCTCGTAAGGTCTGATATAAGATCGGTCACTCTACTTGTACTGTTAATGACATGTTCCAATATCTCTGAAATAGTCCATTCATCTTTATCAAAAGAAAAATCTGCCTGGTCTTGATTCACATCTGACACTTCTTTTATCAGTTCCAGGCGAGCTGCTATAGCTCTTATCCATAACTCCTTAAAAGGATATTTCTCTCCTTGTGAAATCAGATATTCTCTAACTCTTTGCTCTTCAGGGGTCATTATATTTAATCCTCTAAACCACTACCTTTTATGCAACATTTCAGGCCATTTAAAAATGGCGAGTACCAGTATAAACAAACCCAGTATTCCATTAAATATTAAGGCCAAAGATGCATCAGCATTTTCAGCTATAAAACCGGAAATCAACACGCCAACTGGCAATCCATAAACGGCTAGCTGCCGAAGTCCGAGAACTCTGCCTCGCATCTCTTCTGAGGTATATTTCAATAACATCATAGCCATGGTGACCATCGCAAAAGACTGAGATATACCAATAAAGAAAAGAACAGGCAAGGATATGAAAAACCACTGCATGTAAGCCATTATTAAAATCCCAATATGCCACAGTATTGAACCTATAATCATGGCTTTCCCTGCCTTCTCCATTGTGGAAAAATATCCAATAATCAAGGACCCAAGTAAGGCACCTGCAGAGTATGTGCCCATTAACCATCCTAACCCAGCCGCGTCAATTTCCATTACCTGCCTTGCTATAACCGCTAAAAGTGTGTTGTTTAATGGAAATGCAGTCAGATTCACAATAAAAGCGACAACAAGTAATCCAAATAGGAACGGGTTTACCCTTACATATGAAAGCCCACCTTTTAGATTTTCAAATATGGATTGGGCTGTTTTTATGGTTGTATTAGGGACTCCAGGAATTAGGAACACAAACATCAGTGATAACAGGTGAAAAATAATAATAAAAATATAGCTCTTCCCAATACCAATAGCTTCTAGTAATACCCCTCCTAAAACTGGACCAATAATTTGGGTTATATCTCTGCCAGTTCTTAGTAGTGCAACACTGTTTTGAAGTTGGGAACTAGAAACTATTACTGGTAAGACAGACTGTCTCACAATCATATCTAACGAACGAGAAAGGCCGACTAAGGCAGCAACCACCAAAACCGCGATCACATTAAGAAGATCGAATATCGTTAAAACTAAAACGGAGCAAGATAAAACAACGAATGAACTTCGAGCGAATATATATATGTGACGCCTACCCAATCGGTCGACTATGACACCAAAAAAAGGAGCTACCACTGTTCCTGTAAATCTAAGTGCCGCAAATACTCCGAGGATAAGCGGCGACTCAGTTTCTCCTAGTACATACCAGGACAATATGACGATTTCCATAAATTCCGCTATTGAGAGTGTTAAATCTCCCAACCACATGAACCGAAACCCTCGAACGTTTAGGGAATCAAAAGCTCTCTCAAGAATCTTCCGCATATGACTTTTAACTTGAATCACAGTTACTGAACATCGGAGAATCCTACACGAATCTTGCGTCTAATACACATGAGACAAGATAGAGGTATAATCCAAAGGGAATGACGACGAAATAGTTCAAAGAAGACGCAAGGTGGTAAAAAAATGAGTTCCATTGAGAAAGCTACGTTAGCAGCAGGATGTTTCTGGTGTATCGAAGCGGTGTTTGAACTAGTTGAAGGAGTAGACCGAGTAATATCCGGATACACGGGAGGCGATACAATCAACCCTTCTTATGAGGAAATATGCTCAGGTACGACGGGGCATGCCGAGGCCGTAGAAGTTTATTATGATCAATCCATATTGGATTACCAAACTGTCTTAGAAATTTTCTTCAGCTACCATGACCCTACGACACTCAACAGACAGGGTGGCGACGTTGGTACACAATACAGGTCTGCAATTTTCTATAATGATGAATCACAAAAAGACTTTGCTGAAAAATCCATAAAATATCTAAACGATGAGAACGTATTTCCAGACCCAATTGTGACTGAAGTAACAGCCGCTTCCAAATTCTACGAAGGCGAGGATTACCATCAATCCTTCTTTAAAAACAACCCATACCAACCATATTGTCAGTTCATAATCGCTCCAAAAGTGATGAAGCTACGAGAAAAGCACGCACACCTTCTTAAAGTTGGTCTCCCTCATTAATTTCGGTGAGCTATTTTCATGCACCGGCGGTTCTTTCAGCTGCTTTTCGGGGATGCTCAAACCGATAGGTTTCCATTGCAATCAACTTATTGTAGGAACCGAATATCTCTTCGACGTTATCTTCCAGGAGATCTAGTGGATCTTTTTCGTTATCTGCCTTGTCGTATACCTTTCGCAGGCTATAATTTGTGAATCTCTCTGCTGGTATTCTCCCAGCATCTCTTATCATGTCTCTGAATTGCGAAGGTTTCATCAACTGCCCATGTTGTGCTCCCGCTGATGTAGAAATACTTTCATTAATTAAGGTCCCACCCAAATCATTTACACCTGCAGTAAGCAATAGCTGAGAAATTCGATCTCCCTCTTTAACCCAAGAAGCCTGAATATTTGGTATCCAATTATTCAACATTATCCTCGCAACAGCATGAACCTTTACTACATCCATTCCACTTGGACCTGTTCTAACGTTGGGGACCAAACCTTTCAAAAACATGGGGGCCTCAGAATTCACAAAGCTCAGTGGAACGAATTCTGTGAAGCCTCCTGTTTGAATTTGTATATTTCTGATTATGTCCATATGCTCAGCGATTTGCATATTGGTCTCAACATGACCAAACATCACTGTCGATGTAGTCTGTATTCCCAATTCATGGGCCGTGGTTATAACATCAATCCATTGGTCCTTGGTTATACGACCCGGCGATATTTTATCCCTGAGATCTTGATCTAATATCTCTGCAGATGTGCCAGGCAAGCTCCCGACTCCAGCATCTTTCAAATCACTAAGATGCTGCCGTATAGATGTTTTAGATCGAATCGATCCATAAAGGACCTCTTCTGGAGAAAACCCATGAATGTGCATATCTGGCAGTTCCGCTTTTATCGCCTCGCATAGCCGAACATACAGATCCCCCTCCATTTGAGGAGGTAGACCAGCCTGTATACAGACTTCTGTGGCACCATAGTCCCACGCCTCTTTCGAGCGACGAACAATTTCCTCAACAGGCAGGAGATAACCTTGTTCTTCCCTAAAGTCCCTACTAAATGCACAGAATCCACATCTTTTTATACAGACATTCGTGAAATTAATATTTCTGTTTACAACGTATGTAACAACATCTCCCACGGTCCTTCTCCGCAAAACATCTGCAACCAAAACTGTGGCGTTGTACTCTAGTCCATCTGAATCCAAAAGCATGCAAGCATCTGATGCCGAAATATCTTTCCCTTCTATTGCACTTTTTAAGACACGCGATATTTCCGGATTTATAGAAGCCAAAAGACCTGAAAAATCCACATTAGCATCATTTGGTTCAATATTAGACATATCTGTTAATACCATCCTTTACATAACCTTGGTCATCAGCCAAGCCTCTCACCTTTGCGAGTAAGTCTACCGGTAAATATTCCTCCGTATCAAGGAAATATTCAGGGTACACGGCCAATCTAGGTTTCAATTCAAACCCTGCAGACTCTGTTTTCGACTTCAGGTTTGTTATTAAAGGCCAAGGGGCCTCAGGATTGACATAATCAATCGTTAAAGGAGACACACCACCCCAATCATTTATACCTGCAGTCAAATACATCTCGTAATTCTCAGAGCTAAGATTTGGTGGCACTTGTATATTGGCTTGAGGTCCCAAAATAATACGAGCTGCTGCAACTGTCCAAAGCATTTCCTGAGTTTCAGCATCTGGAGATTCTGCCATAGGAGTCTCAGGTTTTGCCCTAAAGTTCTGAATTATTGTCTCTTGTATATGATTATATTTTCGTTGAAGATTTCTAATTTCCAGTAATGATTCGATTCTGTCCAACATAGTCTCACCTATGCCTATCAGGAGGCCAGTGGTGAATGGAATTCTTAATTCACCTGCTATTGAAATTGTCTTTAATCTAACAATTGGCCTTTTACTAGGCGCAAATTCATGAGGGCCACCCTCTTGATATAGGATTTCGCTGGTACTTTCCAACATTATGCCCGTGGATGGATTAGAGTCTTTTAAAACATTTAACTCTCTATGAGTCATAGTGCCTGGATTTGCGTGAGGCAAAAGTCTAGTCTGTTTAACTACAAGTTCAGTCATTGAAGCCAAATAATCAAGAGTACTGTCATATCCATTATTTGAAAGCCATTCTTTCGCTTCCGGATATTTTTGCTCTGGCCTTTCTCCAAGGGTAAATAATGCTTCTGTACAACCTAGATCTTCCCCCTGCTTGGCCACATTCAGTACTTCTTCCGCACTCATGTAGAGACTTTGGGTTTGGTCTGGATCTATTCTAAAAGTACAGTATCCACAGTAGTCACGGCATAGCCTGGTTAGTGGGATAAAAACTTTTGGTGAAAAAGTAACTGTTGTCCCTTTTCCATGATTTCTTACCTTTGATGCGGCACCACACAAATCAATCAAGTGATCTTCAGAGTATCGGGAAAGTGCGAGTGCTTCTTCATCACTAATCTCAGCAACCTCTGAGGCTTTAGCAATTACTTCGTCCAAATATTCATTTATTTTTTGTTGATGCATTATTTCACTCAGGTATTCTAAGTCAAAGGATCTGTGCCAGTTAGGCCAAGGTTCTTAAATCGAGTGATTTCATTTTCAGACCATCCATTGAGATTACTAAAAATCTCCTCGGAATGCTCCCCTAAGGTTGGGGCTGGTTCCTGAGCGTTGCGGGGATTGTTCTCAAAATCCCAAGGAGGCACCGGATAATAAAAATTTCCTGACTCCGAATGAAATATTTTTTCAAATAACCCCATTTGATAAAAATCATCGTTTTCTGCGGCTTCCAACAAGGTGGAAATAACTTCGCATGGCACTGATTCAGCCTGTAGTTTTCCCACAACTTCACTCGCTATACAATTTCCCATTTTTTTTGATATTTCTCGATCCAATCGCACTGCATTCATTTTCCTAAATTCTTTGGTGGAATAATCTTCATCAGTGACCAAAGAATCCAGCATCAGTGAATCACAAAAAGATTTCCATTGGCGGTCTGTTTTAACAGAAATAGCTATCCAATAAGAATCCTTTGAAAGGTAACACCCTTGAGGGGCGTAATCCCTGTTGATATTACCTTGTCTTCCAGGAGATTCTCCTGACAATGACCCTTCCATAATATACTCGGCCAATAGTGTCATACTCACCTCTTGTTGGGAAATATCCACCTCCTGCCCTACTCCAGATATTAACCTTTCTCTCAAAGCAGTTATTGTGGCTCCACATGCTAATACACCGCTATAGGCGTCTGTATGCATTATTCCTGAATTTACAGGGGGACCATCATGATACCCCATGAGGAATGACATGCCTGATACAGGTTCTGTGGTTCCTCCGTTGCCAGGGTAATTTGAATAAGGTCCGCTTGTTCCATAAGTTGGCATTCTGACCATGACAACTGAAGGATTAACGGACCTAAGGGATTCGTAATCGAGTCCGAGATTACTTATTACCCTTCCAGAGAAGTTTTCTACCACAACATCACTTATTGAGACTAATTCCATAAATACTTCTTTTGCTTCTGAATGAGATAGGTCAAGGGTTATGGCCTTTTTACCTCTATTTACACCATTGTAAAGAGCATTCCTATCCCAAGGATTATCCCCAGGGTTGGAATTTGGATACAATCCTGCCAACCTTGGAGGAACCCCCCCTCGCCAAGGATCTATTCTGGTAACAGATTCAACCTGAATTATTTCCATGCCTAGGTCTGAGAGAAGTTGGGTGCTGTAAGCCCCAGCCCAAGCTTGCGTTAGCACAATCCCTCTCATCCCAGAAAGAGGTCCTTTGGGTTTATTGAGCGCAGATAAACTTTTAGACGTTTTATTCGTGAGTTTTAAGGGTTCTTCCCAAATCTGAAAATCTTCAGAAGTAGCTGAGGACTCGAATTTCCATGGTGTTAAGGACATCTGGAAAGGAGGTCCTGGCATTTGCCATGATTTACCTTCACTTTCATAATTTATGAAAGCATTCCTTGCTTTAAGATGTTCATCTTCCAGTAAATCCGATACTGAATTGGCTATCCCAACCAATATCCGAAGAGGACTCAAACCGTGAAGGAGATCCTTACGGGAATACTGTGCAAGTATTGGCAAGAGAATTTCAGAAAGCTCTTCCTCATTAATCCGCCTTTTAGCAGCTGTATCAAATTTCGGGTTTTCTGAGAATTCAGGATCACCAAAAAATAGCCACATATGTTCCCATGTAGGTTCATGACGAACACTGAGCGACACGTACCCATCTTTGCAAGGAATTAAGCCAAAATGTAGTCCCTGGGACTGCTGTTCCCGAGGGTTCCTTGTATGAAGTGCGGCTAACAGGTATGGACTATAACTATGCAAAACAGATTTCAATATAGATACATTCACTCCTTGCGAAACCCCTGTGACATCCCTGTTGATTAAGGCCGCTACAGAAGCAACGAATGCATTTGCTCCAGTTATAAATTCGCTTTCCGTTCCTGGTTCCTTCAAGGGAGCTTTTCCCTGTTCTCCATTTACGCTACACATCCCAGTCAAAGCCTGAATGGTTAGATCACTCCAAGGTTTGTCTACCCACTCAGTCTCTCTGCCAAAGGGCGTCAAAGAACAAATTAAAATATCAGGGTTTAATTTACGTATTTTTTCTAAATCCAAACCACAAAAATTAAAGTCCTTACTTGAAAAATCCTCAATTAATAGATCTGCAGAAAGTAATAGTTTCTCATTGAGTTGCGTCCCCTCAGGTACTGGAATAACCTCTTTGTTGTAATTCATATAGTGAAACATCGCACTGGATTTTGAATCTCTGAAGTCGTCGATGAACGGACCATATGAGGCAGAACGATCTCCTCGTCCCTCATATATGATCTTTTTTACGGAGGCCCCAAAATCAGCGAGCAACTTGCTGCAGTAACTTCCGGCAAAATCGGCAGAAAAATCTAAAACTTTTAAATTAGAAAATGGCGCCATTTAATTCAATCACCAAACTTTTTATCACGCTCTCTAGCACGGTCAATCGAGGTAACTCTTTCACCATCATAAATCTCACGTCTGTATGACAGTCCCAAAGCGTGATTATGAAAACCTGACATAATGCTATTCCTATAGCCCATCTGATCTTGTACCTGATTCAGCGAAGCTTTGGACAATCTCAAGGCAAAAGAATCTTGCAAAGCTATTCTTTGAGCCAGTTTCATTGTCTCTTTTTCAAGTTGGTCAGCAGGCACCACTTTATTAACAAGTCCCATTTGTTCGGCTTCAGAAGCAGTCATCCAGTCCCCTGTGAAAAGATATTCTTTTGCCTTGCGTACTCCAATTTCATAGGGAAGACTAAGATATTGGACATGGGGACCTCCCCACCTAACCGTTCTATCACTAAAGCGAGCATCATCTGAAGCAACAATCAGGTCACAAGATGAAGCCAAAATTATTCCACCCATAATACATACCCCCTGGACCTGAGCTATTGTTGGCTTGGGAAAATCTCTCCACCTGAATGTGTTCGCTACATTCTGTTGCCAACTCCTCTCATACTCTCCCGCGGTACCTGGCTGATAAGGACGTTTTTCCCGATCGGCCATTTCTTGAGGGCTTCCTAAGTCATGTCCGGCAGAGAAATTAGTCCCTGCTCCAGCAATGATCACTACCTTGACCGATTCGTCATCTGCTGCTTTATCAAAGGCATCATCAAGTTCTTCTCTCATTATCCTGCTCTGAGCATTCAAAACTTCGGGGCGGTCAACTGTTATCTTAAGTACAGCGTTATCCTGCTCTAGTTTTAGATCTGTGTAAGCCATTATCAAACTCCCAATTCTAAACACTTCTCCGATCACAGATTGGATTATACAATTGAATAGAGTCATACCATTCATACATGCAATAGTGAAATTATATTGATTGCAATTGAAACCAATAACCTGACAAAAAAATATGGGGATTCTCTTGCCATAAAGGAAGTTTCCCTAACCGTTAATGTAGGTGAAGTATTTGCCTTGCTCGGACCGAACGGAGCAGGTAAAACAACAACTGTAGAAATACTGGAAGGGCACAGAAGCAAAACCTCTGGGCAAGTAACAGTACTAGGAATGGATCCTTCAAACGATTCAGCAGCATTTCGTTCAAAAATAGGGATCGTTTTACAAGAAACTGGAATAGAACAATATTTAACAGCATCCGAAATATTGGAACAATTTACAAATTTTTACGAAACCCCAAGGAAAGTCTCTGACTTGTTAGAAATGACAGGGCTGACAGAGGAAAAAAACAAGCGAGTTAAGAAGCTTTCAGGGGGACAAAAGCGTCGTCTAGATGTAGCAATTGGACTTTGCGGAAACCCTGATCTTTTATTTCTAGATGAACCGACTACCGGGTTCGATCCTTCGGCCCGACGCAACTTTTGGGACATGATAAAAAAATTAAAGACGGATGGTACTACCGTCGTACTTACAACCCACTATATGGAGGAGGCGGAATACCTCGCGGATACCGTTGCCCTCATGAACCATGGTGAATTAATTACCCAGGGTTCATTAAGTGAACTAAGAGATGAACACAATAAAACATCCATCACATTTAAAATGGATAACCCACAGGATCTCCTGCCAAAAACCGTAGCAGATATATCATTAATCTCCGAAGGGGTAGTTTCAATAAGCACCGAAAACCCAACTGGTGTTCTTTCAGAATTAACAGGCTGGGCGATATCACAAGGAATCGAACTTGGTGATTTAGAAGTCTCCAGGCAAAACCTTGAAGAGATTTATTTAGGAATTCTTGAATGAATTTTAAAAAACATTTACCGCTTTTCCTGAAACAAATAGTCTATGAGAGTAAATCGTACCGAAGAAATCCAGCGGCTGCTTTTTTTACCCTTGTTTTTCCTCTTCTGTTTCTATTTATGCTTCGAATTTTCGGGAACGATTCTGTGGAAATAGACGGTGGCACTGTATCTAGAGCCACTAAATACATACCGATGATAACCGCATTTTCTGTAATCGGTTCATCTTACACAGGAATCGCTATGACATTGACCATAAATAGGGATATAGGAGTACTTAAACGCTACAAAGGTACTCCTCTCCCATTAATAATATTTCTACTCAGCAAAATAGCGCATAACACGATCGTATCTTTTGCCTTGGCCGTAATCATTGCCGCAATAGCCTTTACCGTATTCGATGTTGCGCTACCAAACAATTCAATACCAGCATTTTTGCTAACAATGATCCTTGGAGCCGCCACTTTTACAACCCTAGGAATTGCCTTCACTAGTCTAATTCCCAATTCGGACGCTGCTGCTCCAATGGTAAACGCCTCGATCATACCTTTGATGTTTATATCTGATGTATTCATTCCTATGGACAGCGCACCAAATTGGCTCAACGGAATAGCCCAAATATTCCCGGTACGACCATTTTCGCTATCATTACAAGAAGCCTACAGTCCATTCTCCACTGGCCTAACTGAAAACCCGGAAAATTATTTGATACTACTTGCATGGCTAATGCTAGGCCTTGCAACATCACTAAAATTTTTCTCTTGGGAACCAAGAAAATAATATCTAGGCAAAGATCATATTAGATACAGCCTTTACAGAAAGTTGTAGAGGATATAACAAACTATTACCATTCTTTATTATTTCAGAGTTATGGAGATACTATGAGTGCCTTAAAAGACCTTAAAGTCTTAGATTTATCAAGAATTCTCGCTGGACCATTCGGAACCCAAATATTAGCTGACTTAGGAGCTGAGGTCTGGAAAGTGGAATCACCATGGGGCGACGACACCCGTGGATGGGGTCCCCCTTTTGTGGGTGAGGAAAGCGCGTATTATCTTTCTGCAAACCGAGGGAAGAAAAGTATTATAGTGAACCTTAGGGATGAAAAAGGCCAAAAAATAATCAAAGAACTAGCACAAAAAGCTGATGTTTTCGTAGAAAATTTTAAAGTGGGAAATTTAGCTAGATTTGGGTTAGATTACGATTCCATATCCTCCCTAAACCCTAAAATCATTTATGCTTCAGTTACCGGATTCGGGCAAACAGGACCTAGAGCTCCAGAACCAGGATACGATGCTGCTTTGCAGGGAATGACAGGGGTCATGAGTGTTACTGGTGAAGCTGAAGGTGGCCCTACTAAAGTGGGCGCTGCATGGATCGACATTATGACAGGTCTCACATCTACTATCGGCATTTTATCGGCCCTGCATGAGCGATCTTTAAGTGGGAAAGGGCAGCACGTCGACGTCTCATTATTTGATGTCGGCATCGCATGTATGGCGAACATAGCCCAAAGCTATTTAGCTACTGGTGAAGCACCAGGACGAATAGGAAATGCACACCCACAAGTAGCACCCTACCAAGACTTTACAGCTTCCGATGGAGACTTCATGACTGCTGCCAATAACGACGACCAATTTAAGCGAATGTGTGAAACAGTAGGAAAGCCTGAGTTAGCTGAAGATAACAGGTTCTTGTCTAATGCTGACCGAGTGAAAAACCGAAAAGAGCTCGAAGAATTATTGAATACTGAATTCATAAAAAATCCTAAATCTCATTGGATGTCTGCGCTACAAGAATCGGGATTAACAGTCACTTCAATAAACACCTTAGACGAAGTCTTTAAGGATCCTCAAGCCGAGGCTCGCAAATCACTATGGGAAATTGACCATCCGAATTTGGGAAAAATCAATTTACTAGGAAGTGCCCTTCAACATCTAAGCAGAACTCCAGCCCAACCAACAAGTCATCCTCCTTTATTGGGAGAACACACAGAAGAGGTGATGAAAAATGTATTGGGAATGGATGGACAAGAAATACAAGAATTAATTTCATCAGATGTCATTAAGGGTAAATAGATAAGACTGCAATCCATAATGCAATAATCAAGGCAAGAGAAACGTTTCTGCTCTAGGAGAAAATTCAACATGAAAATCAAAAGTATTAAAGCAATAGCGGTAAATTTAAGTCCCGATCCTAAAACTCAGCCGCGAGTAGAAGTGGACCCAAATGGTGGATATTTTGTAAACCCTATGGATAGATACAAATTTGATCCCAAATACAGGTCGGGCACAAATTGGACTCGTGTTGCCTGCGTTGTAACAGCTGAAGACGGGACATGGGGTTTAGGAACAACAATACATTCTGGCCCTGTCGTATCCATAATAAATGATCACTTTTCTGAACTCTTGGTAGGTCAAAATCCAATGGCCACCGAAAAAATATGGGATATGATGCGGAGATCATCCTCACCATATGGAACTGCAGGAGTGGTGAGCTATGCAATCAGCGCCTTAGACAATGCCATATGGGATCTCAAAGGAAAACTTTTAAAGAAGCCGGTTTACGAACTTCTAGGAGGCCCAGTGAAAGATGATATTTTTTGCTACGCATCTAATACCATGTTGAAATACAAAACTAGTGACTACATGGATTGGTTCCTTGAATTAGGTTTCAAAGCAGTGAAAGTATTTTTGAGACATGGTCCTGATGAAGGTTTGGAAGGTCTAAACAAAAATGTCGAGATAGTGGCTAAGACCAGAGAACAAATAGGTCCTGATATCGAATTAGCTGTCGATTCATGGATGTCTTCCAATATAGAATATGCGGTCCGTGTCTCAGAGGCACTCAAGCCATACAGTATCAAGTGGTTAGAAGATTACATGCTCCCTGAAGATATGGATAGCTATTCTAAATTAAGACAAAGAGTTCCTGCACAGACTTTAGCTACCGGCGAACACTGGTACACAATACACCCATTTGCAGATGCAGCGGGGAGGGGTCTCGTAGATATACTGCAGCCAGATGTCCAGTGGGTAGGAGGAATAACAGCGAGCGTAAGAATTTGCCATATCGCTGAAGCCCATGGCCTAACTGTAATAGGGCATGCAGGTATGAACTATCCGTATGGACAGCATCTAGCATATGCTATGCCAGTCATTCCATGGGGAGAAAGGTCCGAGGGTGTTTCACCTCCTGGAGTACCACTAGAGGAGATGGTCGCATTACCGGGAACCCCTGTGATAAAGAACGGTAGATTAAAACCTTCCGATGCTCCAGGATTTGGCATTGAAGTAGACATCGACTGGATCGAAGCAAGAGCAATATAAAAAAAAGGTCCTCAGCTGCTTTGCCGCAACTGAGGACCTTCAAAACGCCTTAGTAAACTAATTCTTTAAAAAACCAACTTTCTCATATTCGCCTTTTACTACCGGCCTAGCATCTATTTCTAACCAATCTTCTAATATTTCTGTATAGACGCTTCTGAAGTCTAAATTAAACCTCAAGTCACCCTCTAAAAGTTGGTCTGGTGCCAAAGAGGGATAATCACTGTACTGTCCTCCCTCTACTTGATCACCAATGACAAATGCCACTCCTCCAGACCCATGGTCTGTACCATTACCATTGTCCTTAACTCTACGTCCAAATTCTGTGAAAACAAACATTATGACATCGTCACTTTTATTGGCTCTCTTCATGTCGTCGTAGAAATCGTATATCCCACCAGAAACATCTGTGAGTAAACCTTCCTGAAGGGCGATCCCATTCGTATGTGCGTCAAAGCTACCATGTTGCGTATAGCAAATCCGAGTACCTATATCCGCCTGCAAAACCTGGGCTGCTCCTTTCATTGCCTTGGCAAATGAGTTTTCTGCATACTCAACATCTGACGAATACTTCTCAGTAACACTTCCTATAATCTCTGCACCTTTCAATGCATCGAGACCGGTCTGGCTAAGATAGTCCATAACGGGACCGCTACCTATAGCTTGAGAATACATATCTTTAAAGGCTTGTAGAGCTTCATTTCGTTGATCAAGTTCAGTGACGTGGTTCATTAGGCCGTAGGTGTTCAAGTCTGTCACTGACGCAACTGGTGCACCATGAGATACAAGTGCTCTAGGTAACCCTGCTCCAAAATTAACAGCGGCTACAACATTGTCATGTTTTGGGTACATTTGATTTATGGCGTTCCCCAACCAGCCTTCGTTACCTACCTTGGTTGGTTCCGCAGTATGCCATATATCCATTGATCTGAAGTGAGATCTATTAGGCTCCGGATATCCAACTCCATGGATGACAGCAACTTTGCCTTGATCATACAAATCTTTTATAGGACTCATTACCGGGTTGAACCCCAAGCCATCTCCAATAGGTATTACCCTATCTTCCGTGATACGTACATTGGGTCGATTATCTACGTAATGTGGATTATCATAAGGGATCACGCAATTAAGGTAATCGTTGCCTCCAGATAACTGAACCACCACTATCTTTTTATCGCCCATAATATTCTCCTATTCCTTGTATGGTCGTAATTGTATTAAATTCTTTCAAAAATTTGAAATCTATGCCTACAAGTTTCCAAGATGTAGACTCTCCCATCTCCATCAACCATTATCGAGCACGGGTCCCAAAAATATGGTTCTATTCTCGCTGATATCTCCCTGACATCTTCCGTATCCGTCTCAAAAACTGGGACATAACTGGACCTTGCTCGTTTCTCGTCCTGCTGAGATTCGAAATATTCAAGAGCCCATTGGTTGAGATCTGCCTCACCTCTATTCATATACAAAAATTCATTGTTCTCATCAAAAACTTGGAAAATTTGGTTGCCCCAATCAGCAATATAGAGATTTCCTTCACTATCTACCGCAACATCAGCTGGTCTGTTAAGTGATATGTCAGCACCAATACCGTTCGATACAGTAGATATTACTTCTCCATCAATACCAAATCTAACAATTCTGTCATTTCCCCAATCAGCCACATAAATATCATCTCTGATGCCGGCAGTAAGACCCCAAGGGTAATTTAATTGGGATTCCGAGGTTGTCCCCGAGTTAAGCTGATCTATATACCTTCCGTCGGTGTGATAGCGCTGAATTCTATGGTTCATTGCATCGCTCACATAAACTATGTCATCAACAATTAGTAACCCAGTTGGACGACTAAGTTCACCTGCTAGTTCCCCTGAAACGCCCCAAGAATCTATAAGTTCTCCTTCCGGATCAAATCGGGTAATCCGATCCAGTTTCTCATCTGAAACGTACATGTTTTGTTCAGAGTCAAAAGCGATGGCGCTTGGTTCCAGCATCTGACCTTCAGATTTACCTTGTGACCCCACCTTTCCAAAAAAATCAAATTCTCCTGACACCATCTGCACACCAACTGTGGGTCCCCTTCCTCTGCTAGCAACGAAGATCCTTTTGTCTTCTCTCATCGCGATATGAGCAGGCAACTGAAATCCTCGGCCTCCTTGGTCAGTAGCAAACCCTATATTAGAACTATATTTGAGGCCAAATTTTGTAGCTACCATTTACTATTACCCCTTTTAAATAAACCTATGCAGTTTGGTATTCCTGGGTGCAAACAATAAGCTGAATCACAGATAAAGCTGCCTTATCAAATTCTTTCGACGATACTTCATCTTGCCAGCCCAATTTTTCATACTTAGTAGCAAATTCCTTCAACCTATTTTCAGTCATAACTGAAACATCTACAGGACCAAGAACTTCAAGGCAAGCCGATACTAACTCATCAGAGGTAACCACATTAGTCCCCACATTAACTTTTATGCGGTCAATTATGTTTCTAACCCCTACTTTATCCGGGTTATCCAGTATTTTGGATGCGAAATTTATCCTTTCAACATAGGTACCAGTATTTATCCATTCGTTACCACCTTGCCAGCCTTCTACACTAGGAGGGCCTAGCAGAGCTTGTCCCATATTAGAACATACTGCCTGGGCGTAATAAGTCTCATCTGAAGGAAGCTGAATGGGGCCTGCAAGCCTCATGGTACCTACCACCATCTCTGCAGGACTTTTTATCCTGGCATACCTAACAGATTGGTTTTTGAAAAACTCAGATTTGAACATAGTTTCTAGCATGGCCTTGATACTATGCTCACTCTGAAAGTAAGAATCGACCATAGCTTGAATAGCTTTGGGATCTCTGGGTGATTCATGAGGCCATTGCGGAACCGGGACTTCGTCAGCTACATAGAAATGATATAAATGGCGTGCAATATACTCGGCCGTAGCTTTGTGCTCACATATAATTCTAACTGCGTCCTCTCCATTCCAATTACCCGTCTCACCCAAAATCGTTTTTTCGCCGTCGTCGTGATCCTCAGGATCATACTGATACTGCCAGGAAATATACCCGTATGGTCGTACAGTATTGTTTCTCATCTTAATTGACATGTATTCAGGATTTACTACACTCCAACCAGTGAAAGCCCTAGCAGTTTCCTTAATGTCATCTTCGTTGTAGTTACCCACGCCCATTGAAAAAAGTTCTAGAATTTCCCTGCCATAGTTCTCGTTAATGCTTGTCCCATGATTATCTTGATTATCCAACCACATGATCATAGCCGGATCTTTAGAGAGGGCCAGTAAAAGATCATCAAACCTTTCAATCCCTTTTTCCCTGAACATATTGATTTGATTCACAACTACTCTGTTCTGTATTAGTTTCGTTCCAGCAGTAGCAAAAATCCGGTGCCAAAACAAACACATCTTTTCTCTCAGAGGTGTTTCAGTCATAACCATGCGGTAAACCCAATGAGCTCTTGCTCCTTCCGCTAACCTCAAATCAGATTGATCTTTATGAAATCTAGAGATGAAATCTTGGGGAATGTAGTCGGGTGTCTCGAAATTGAGGAGATGGTCAACTATTTCGTCGTAGTCCATCTCACTAAATCTATCCATTTCCTGGGGAGTAGCTCCAAAGCCCGCCCTTCTTAGTAAATGGGCTATTAGCCCAAGATCCGCCTTGCTCTTAATTGTAGTCAAAAGCTCCTCCGTTATTGCCCTTGTATGATGATGCCAATAGCCCCATCAAAAACGTTAAATTCAGTTTTGTTTAAATCCGCTCAAATATTTGAAACCGATGCCTTCCTGTTTCCAATACATATACTCTACCTTCTTCATCTAATTCCACTGAAACTGGGTCCCATAAATATGGCTCCATCCTAGCTGATATTTCAGAAGGGTCTCCAGTATCAGGTTGGTACACTGGGACATATGATTCTCTTGCATTTCTCTCATCATCCTGAGAAGCCAGATATTCGACCGACCAAGGGTTAAGATCTGCCTCACCTCTTTTGGTTGCCAATACATTGCCCATTTGATCTAAGACCACAAGACGCTGACTCCCCCAATCAGCAACAAACAAAGTCCCTGATGAATCTACTGCAACATCAGCCGGACGATCCAAAACCGAATTAACCCCTCCAGCGATGGTCAATGTATGGTTCCCTTTTGCATCAAATTTTTGAACCCGGTCATTTCTCCAATCTGCTATGTATATATTTCCTTCAGAATCGTCACATATACCCCAAGGTAAATTGAATTCACCGTTACCTTCGCCTGCACTGCCCCACTGGTCTATAAAATCCCCGTCAAGGGTATACATTTGAATCCTATTATTTCTTGAATCAACCACATACATCACTTCTCCGCGTATAAGCAGACCACTTGGCTGATTAAATTCCCCATCCCCAGAGCCTTTTCTTCCCCATTGTGAGATAGGATTTCCTTCTCGATCAAATTTAGTCACTTTGTTGAAATATTCATCTGACAAATATAAATTTTCGTCGCTGTCCAAAGCTACTGACGTAGGCCACATCATCCCTCCTAAGCCAGCCCCATAGGTACCAATCTGTCCTAAAAAGTCATGATCTTTAGTAACCATTTGTATACCATTAGATCCTTTTGTTGAAGATTTACCTCGACTAACTACGAAAATAACACCATCATCTCTTATTACCATGGAGGAAGGCAGTTGGAATCCTCTCCCTCCAAAATCGGCACAGAATCCCACATTGGTCACATATTTTAATTCAAAAGCAGTTGTTGTCATCTTCTATCTCCTGTCCTTGTTTTCTCAGACCGTCTGATATTCTTGGCTAGATACGACGAGTTGTATAATCGCCACCGCTGCCCGATCAAATTCTTCACTAGATGTGTCATCTGACCAAGTTAGATTCCCAAACTTAGAAGCATAGTCTTTTAAACCTAAACTGGTAGTATCTAATACTTCCAAAGGTCCCAAAACCTCTAAACAGTTGTCAACCAATTCATTGGAGGAAATCTCCATTCCATCAGACAAGGCTTTTATTCGGTCAATTATGTCGCGAACTCCTTGTTTGTCGGGATTATTCAATATTCTCCCCGCGAAATTAACCCTTTCCACATAGGCACCAGTATTAATCCACTCCGTGCCTCCCTGCCATCCTTCAACACTGGGAGGTCGCATTAAAGCTTGGCCCATGTTTGCACATGCAGCATCAGCCATATAGGTTTCCTCAGACGGTAATTCAATTGGTCCAGCTAGCCGCATTGTACCTATCACCATCTCTGATGGACTTTTTATCCTTGCATATCTGGAACCCGCATCTTTGAAAAACTCCGATTCAAATAAAGTTCGTAGTACCGCTCCTATGTCATGTCCATTGTCAAAATAGGACTTACATAAAATATCTATAGCTTCGGGATCGCGAGGTTCTTCATGTGGCCATTGAGGTACTGGCAGTTCATCAGCAACAAAATAGTGATACAAATGGCGAGCCACAAATTTAGCGGTGGCCTCTTGCTCGCAAATAATTCTTACTGCATCCTCTCCGTTCCAGTTGCCCTTTTGACCTAATATTACTTTCTCACCCGCATCATGATCTTTTTCATCATACTCAAACTGCCATGACATATATCCATAGGGCCTCGCGGTATTGTTTCGCATCCTAATAGACATATAGTCTGGATTAACTACCCTCCACCCTGTGAATGCTCTGGATGTCTCCTTTATATCTTCTTCAGAATAATTGCCAACCCCCATGGAAAACAATTCCAGAATTTCTCTTCCATAATTTTCATTAATGTTCGATCCATGATTGTCTTGGTTATCCAGCCACATGATCATTGCCGGGTCCCTCGACAGTTCAATTAATAAATCGTCAAAACTGCCCATTCCATGCTCTCGGAACATATCTATTTGATTTGTAACTACCCTGTTTTGAATCAATTTAGTGGTACCCGTAGCGAAAACTCTATGCCAGAACAGACACATTTTTTCTCGCAGTGGAGTATCTGTCATTACTAGCCTATAGACCCAATGAGCCCCTCCACCATTTCTAAGGTCAGATTGATCGACATGGTACCTTCTAATCAAATCGTCAGGAATCACATCTGGGTGATCCGGATTCAATAGTTCATCAATGACCGCTTCATAGCCCATTCCAAGAGCTCGTTCCATCTCATATGGCGTTGCTCCAAACCCAGCCCGTCTCAATAGATGGGCCATTAATAAAGCCTCCTGTCTTGAGTGAACTGTAGTCATAGTTATTCCTCCTCCAGTCTCATTTTTAACTCTTGCATTTTGAGCATTTTGATAGCCATGAGTATACCAATCACTCTGCACATGTCAAAAGCTCTGTATTTTTATTAATTACGATGAGATTCTAAGGTATTATTGTGGCTAAGAAACAGAAAGTCGACCCTCTCTGTATTTGCCTAGAAAATCCATGCAATATTCATCTTTCCCAGTAAGCATATTTATTGCCGTTTGAACTCGTTCAGATTCCATATCCAAGTCGAAAATACGTCCTAGATCACTTTCTACGGGGTTTAGGATCGCAGAATCCACTCCCGCCTCGATAGAAAGCCTTATAAAAGTGTCGTTAATCAATCTTCTCAAAGGAAGCCCGAAAGAAACATTACTTAAACCACCAGTTATATGGATTTCACTCCCAAACTGCCTACGTATTTCCGTAACGGATTCAAGGTAATGATTACCAAAATTTTGATCTACTGAAATCGGAAATACTAGAGCATCCACGTATATTTTGGACCTGGGAATTCCCCTCTGCAAGCATTCTTCAATCATTTGAGAAACGTTGGAAACCCTATCCGAAACTTCGCTGGGCATAGCGTCTGATCCAGCCGCCGTCACGATTACTGAAGAGTCAGTTCCTGCTACGAGATCTAGCACCGATATCCTTTCTAGTGAAGCTGAATTGACCATCGGTGAACCCTGAGTTGATCCAAGGTTTTTGTATGTTTCCAAACCCCATTGAATTATCTCCTCACTAGATGAATCAATACTAGGGGGTACTTTAGCTCTAGCAGAATAGAATTCGACCAACCAGGCAATAGCAGCCTTTTGAATATCAATTTTGTAAGAAATCTCATCGACGTTTAGGTCAAGAAAGTGACTTCCTTTGCTCTCTTGGCGCTGGATCTCTGCCAAAATGTAATTTTCTCCTTGGATCCGTTCCTCAGCAGAATCTGACATACCAAGAGTCACGGCTATCATAAAATGCTTCACCCTACCCTGCTTGTAAACCTGGGTGTCTTTAAAGGAATCAGGTATATGCATAAAGGATATATCCCCATTTATATCCCTATAGTTGACGAATTCTGTACCACTTTCATCCTTCGTCACCCGTTTCCCATCAGTCCGAAGAACTCTTGTTGTGTGAATGTTTTCGCCTACTATTGTAAAAGATGAATTAGTCATTAATTTCTCCATTTGTTAGAACATATTAATAGAAGGCGAAAATTAAGTCTGCCCCAAATCCAGTGCAAATTTGACGGAGTAAGCTATTCCAAATAGACTCCTGCAGTCATATGGATGCTGTAATAGTCCAAAATCTGAATTTTCATAAGGGAATTACAAATGACAAGTTCAACTAAACCCCATGGACCCTTATCCGGAACCCGAGTGATTGATTGGACCATGTGGCAATTTGGTCCCGTATGTTCAATGATGCTTGCGGACCTGGGCGCAGAGGTCATTAAAGTTGAATCCCTTGATGGCGACCATGCTCGTCAGTTTCACACTGTCAGCGGGTCATCTTCGGCATTACCGGGTGGTTTAAATGCATATTTTGAGTCCTTGAATCGTCAAAAGAAAAGTCTTTCATTGGATTTAAAAAACCCATCAGGACAAGAAATCATGAGGAAACTCGTCAAAGAATCTGATGTTTTTGTTCAAAATTTCAGGAAAGGGGTAGCGGAGAGATTGGGACTAGGTTACGAAGATTTAAGGGAAATTAATCCAAAGCTAATTTACGGATCTGCAACAGGATACGGACCCAACGGACCAGACTCAGGCAAACCAGCATTTGCTTACACGGGCGAAGCAAGGTCTGGATCTTTATGGTGGGCAGGACCAAACGATGGAAATCCTTATAACCTACAAAGTGTGGCCGATCAAATAGCTGGGATCATGCTCTGTAATGGGATACTGGGTGCACTTGTCAGCCAAAAGGAGACCGGTCAAGGTCAGAAAGTTGATGTTTCACATTTGGGAAGCATGATGTGGTTAGGTGGTAATCGTTATGGAATGGCACTACTCACAGGCAATGAACCTGGAGGCCAAGAAAGGCAAAGCGCCAGAAATCCTTTATGGAACTGTTACAAATGCTCAGATGACCAATGGATTGCATTTGCAATGAATCAAAGTGATAGATATTGGCCAGCATTCTGTGAAGCAATTGAGAGGCCTGAATTAGGTCACGATGAGCGTTATAACAATATGGCAGTCCGAACCGAAAACAAGATCGAATTGATAGCAAAGCTTGATGATGTTTTTATAACTAGACCAAGAACTTATTGGATTGATAGGATGGAGACCACCGAAGGCATAATCTGGGAAAAAGTACAAAATGTATGGGACCTACCGGAAGATCCTCAAGTTATACAAAACAACTATATAGTGGATTTTGAACATCCAGCACTTGGACCCGTAAAATACTTACAGACTCCATTCCAGTACAGCGAGACTCCAATTGAAACCAAAATGCCTGCCCCAGAGCTAGGGCAACACACAGAGGAAATATTAACCGAAACTCTTGGATATTCATGGGATGATATCGCAAACTTCCAAGATCAAGGAACAATAATTTAGGGAGCTATTATGGATTACAAATCAGGTGTAATAGAAGTTGCAGACGGGGTCTACGCATGGATAAATGAAAACTGTGCAACAAACGCTGGGTTTATCGTGGGGGACGACGGTGTAATTTTAATAGACACTCTGATGACTCCGACCTTAGCTTCTAAACTTTTAACCGTTGTAAAAGACGTTACACCCAAACCAATAAAGTTTGTAGTTAACACGCATTTCCATGGAGATCATGTTTATGGAAACCAATATTTCCTGCCCGCTCCAATTTTAGGGCATGAAAATTGCAGATTTGAGCTTGACACAAAATGGGATGCTAATTTTTCAAGATATTGGGCACGGGAAGCTTTAAGACCAGAACTTGAACGTATTAACAAAACTCTACCTGATGTTACCTTCAAGGATCAGATGTCTATATGGCTAGGGGATCGAGAAATAAGGATGTCATACCACGGTAGAGCACATTCAGACAGTGACATATTGCTATATTTGCCGGAAGAAAAAGTTTTGTTCGTAGGTGACTTAGCGGTAAATAAAACTATCCCCGCGTTCCCAGATGGTCACATTTCCAAATGGGTGGATGTTTTAGAAAAAGTAGAAACTGTAGATGCTGACACTTTTGTCCCCGGTCATGGCCCTGTCGGTGGAAAAGAAGAATTTGATGAGGCCAAAGATCTCTTGAAATTGTTAAATGATGAGATAAAACAATCATTCGACAACGGGAAGAGCGAAGAACAAGCGGCCAAAGATGTCAATGTTGGAAAATTCTCTGTCTTCGCAAACCAAGACAGAATTCCTCAAGTGGTAGAAATGGCATATAAGGCATATAAAGGAGAACTAGATTAACCTCTCTCCCCAAAACCTTCGACATCGTACCGGGATTGCCCAAGTTCACCCTTTCGTTGTAGATAACTTCTAACAACAGCATCAAGATAATAATAATCATTCAGACCATACTCGCCATCACCACTCATCAGCACTGAGACGGTCCTTTCTATATTCCCAGGTAAGGCAACTCTAACGACGATTACATACTTGAAATAGTCGTTGATGACCTGGCTTACAGGTTTAAAATCCTCTCCTGTAAACACCCCGCCATCATCAATTTGGTCCAGGAAAAATGAAAATAAAGGTGTCCCTGTAGTTCTATGTCCTTCTACATAAATCTCACCTTTTACAACTTCCTCACCTTTTACCTTAATGGGATACGTACGGTGTATTGATATCCTATTCCAGGTCATCACTGGCGCACATTCAGAAGTGATATATCTCTCCATTTCCCGGGGGCCCCAACTCCAGTCGCCTCCCCACAGACTTTGTTTCGGTATTTTGGGTCCTTCCGCAGTGAAAGAAGATTCATTGGACAACCCTACTATGTGCTGCACATAAGCTTTAATCGCCGATATCCCAGATTCACTTAAAACAGTCTGGTAGCGATCTATCAATTGTTTTATTTCTGTAACGTCTTGAGGCTCACCTGGCCAACTTTTTCTGTAGAGCAATGCATCAACAATTGGAAGGCCATATACATCTTCGAGGCCTTCAGCAATTTTATTACTGGCAGATATTTCACCAGCCTCTATCCGTGAAATAACGCTCTGATTTACTCCAACCATTCGTGCTACATCTTTCTGCGTCAGCCCTTTTTCTTTCCTAACCCTTTTCAAAACATCCGTTGTATAAGTCAAGCCATTAGTTGCCATAAAACCTTGTTCACTATCCCTTATATTTAG